>JALYVK010000108.1 GCA_030853265.1 Actinomycetota bacterium | reverse complement strand
CACCCAGCCCACGGCTCGACCCAGGACAGGACCGAGGGCCAGGCCCACGGCGGCGCCCAGGCCGACGACGAGGACCGTCGACCGCAGCCAGGCGTTCCACGTCGGTGTGCGCCACAGGAGGACGTCGGCCCAGATGACGGTGCCGGCGACGCCGACCCCGAGAACCAACCGGGCGGCCCAATGGTCCCGCCGGGGCCAGAGCAAGCCGGCGGCCCCGGCGACCAGGGCCGCCACCGCCGGGGCCAGGGCCACGCTGTAGTACGGATGGATGATCCCCTGGCCGAGACTGAAGACCAACCCGGTCACGATCAGCCAGGCGCCCCAGAGCACGAACGCGGCTCGGATCGGGTTGGTGCGCGCCGTCCGCCTCGTCACCCACAGACCGATGACGATCGCGGCCAGGGCGGCGGGAAGGAGCCGGGCGATCTGGGTTCCGAACTGGCTGTTGAACATCCGCAGCAATCCGGTCGGCCCCCACATCCCGCCCCCGGCAGCTCCGCCTCTCGCCCCGCCACCGACGCTGCCGATCTCCGAGCCGGTCAGGCGACCGAAGCCGTTGTAGCCGAAGATGAGGTTCAGCAGGTTGTTGTTCTGCGAACCACCGATGTAGGGACGATCGGCGGCCGGCGTCAGCTCGACGGCCGCCACCCACCACCCGGCGGAGACGAACAGAGCCACCCCGGCGGCCAGCAGCTGGAGGAGGCGCCGGCGCAGGCGAACGGGGCCGGCGGCGAGGTAGACCAGAGCGAGGGGCGGGACGACGATGAGGGCCTGGAGCTCTTTGGTGATGAAGCCGAAGCCGACGAGGGCGCCGGCGGCCACCAGCCACCGGGTGCGGCCATGCTCGACGGCCCGGACCGTGGCGTAGGCGGCGGCGGCGAGCACCAACACGAGCAGGGCGTCGGGGTTGTTGAACCGGAACATCAGGGTGGCCACCGGCGTGATGGCCAGCACCGCCCCGGCCAGGATCCCGACCCCGGCCGAGAAGGCGCGTCGCATCGTCAGGTAGAGCAACCCGACGGCGGCGACCCCTTCGAGAGCTTGGGGAGCCAGGATCGTCCAGGAGTTGACCCCGAAGATCCGAGCCGGGATCTCCATCATCCACAGGGACGCCGGCGGCTTGTCGACGGTGATGAAGTTGGCCGCATCCGACGAGCCGAAGAAGAACACCTTCCAGCTCCTGGTTCCGGCCTGGACGGCCGCCGAGTAGAAGCCGTTGGCGTACCCCGACGAGCTCAGGTCGACCAGGTACAGCACGGCGGTGGCGACCAGCAGCCCGATGAGCGCAGGCCGCACCCAGGCGGGATCGGAGCTCCGGCCCCGGACCAGGCGGCGGAACCGGCCCGGGCCCGGGGGAACAGCCTCGTGCCGGGACGGACCGGCAGGCGAGGACAGATCGACGGGCGAGGACGGATCGACGGGTGATGCGGTCGGACCGGCGACGGTGGAGGTTGCCATCCCATCACTGTGCTGGCCGTTTCTCAGAGTCCCCTGGGGACGGTATGGGACCTGCCTGGGAGTCGGCGGCCGGGGCCCGAGCTCGGCCCGGGCCGGTCCCGCCCAACCGCTTCGCCGGCGGCAACGGTCGACGACCCGGCGGGGGCCGGCAACCGGACGGTGAAGACCGCACCCCCGTCGGCGGCGTTGGCCACCTCGGCCATCCCGCCGTGTTCGGCGGCGACGGCGGCGACGATGGCCAGGCCCAGGCCGGCGCCGTTGCCCCGCCGGGACGAGTCGGCCCGCCAGAACCGGTCGAAGGCATGGGCCAGACCGTCGGTGGGCAGCCCCGCCCCGTGGTCCCGCACGCTCAGCACCGCCACCCCACCGTCGTGGGCGACGGTCACCTCGATCGGGGTGCCGGGAGGGGTGTGTCGGCGAGCGTTGGTCAGCAGGTTGCCCACGGCCTGGCGGAGATGGGTGGCGTCGCCGACGACCGGTACCGGTCCGGGAGCGTCGAAGGTCAGGCGCCGGGTGCGGTCGGTGACCGCCAGGTCGTTGCAGCACTCGGCGGCGACGACCGAGAGATCGATCTGCACCCGGTCAGGCAGCCTGGTCTCGTCCATGCGGGCCAGCATCAGCAGCTCCTCGACCAGGCCGCCCATCTCCTTGGCATGGGTCTCGATGCGGTCCATCACCCGGTCGAGCTCCTCCTGCGACCCGGCGGCACCCATCCGGTACAGCTCGGCGTACCCTCGAATGGACGTCAGGGGCGTGCGCAACTCGTGGGAGGCGTCGGCCAGGAACTGGCGCAGGCGATCCTCGGTGGCGTCCCGCTCGGAGAACGCCTCCTCGATGTTGCCCATCATGGTGTTGAAGGCGGCGCCCAGCTGGCCGACCTCGCTGCGCCCGTCGCCGGGGCTGGCCCGGCGGGAAAGGTCGCCGCCGGCGATGGCCCGGGCCGTCGCGCTCATCCGCTCCAGTGGTAGCAGGCCCCGGCGGACAACCAGCAGTCCGGTCGCCGACAGGGCCAGGAGGACGGCCGCGCCCACGGCAAGGTCATCGATGATCAAGCGGTGCAGGGCGCGGGTGACGTCGCCGAGCGGTGCGGCGGCCACCACCACCTCCCCCGCCGTGGTGGGGACTGCGGTGGTGGGGACTGCGGTGGTGGGGACTGCGGTGGTGGGGACTGCGGTGGTGGGGACTGCGGTGGTGGGGACCGGCGGCGACGCACCGGGGCCGGCACTGTCGCCGCCCGGTGGTCCCCGGCCGGGGTCGAAGGGGCGGACCAGCACCCGAAACGACCCCCCGTCGGTCGATGGCACCGTCAGCAACCGTCCGTCCGGGCCGGCCCCGGCCAGGGAGGCGGGAAGGACGGGCTTGGAGCACGTCCCGTAGCAGGCGATGCTCCGGCCGGCCAGGAAGGTCCCAGTGGGAGACCGCAGCTCGACGTAGCTGCCCGGCGGCAACGGGGTGCCCCGGTCGCCCGGGCCGCCCGGGCCGCCGCCGGCGGGGGCGTTGCCATCGTTGAGACCGGCAGCGTTCCCGTTCGGTGACTGGGTGACCAGCCGACCGAGGACGGGAGCCACCGACTGCAGCTGGGCGTCGACCCGCTGGTACTGCGAATGGCTGTACAGGCTGTAGCTGACCAGCCCGAAGGCGCCCAGGCCGAGGGTGACGAGGGCGACCAGCACCGCGACCAGGCGACGCCGCAGCGTCACGGGCCGCCTCGAGGCTCCCGCAGGGTGTAACCGACGCCCCGGACGGTGTGGATGAGCGGGGTCTCGCCGTCATCGATCTTGTGGCGCAGGTAGCTGATGTAGGTCTCCAGGACCCCGGCGTTCCCGGCGAAGTCGTACTCCCAGACCTGCTCGAGTATCTGGGTCCTGGACAGGACCCGCCGGGCGTTGAGCAGCAGGTAGTGCAACAGCCGGTACTCGGTGACGGTCAGGTCGATGGACCGCTCACCCCGCCACACCTCCCGGGTGTCCTCGTCGAGGGTCAGGCCGGCGAACGCCAGGCGATGTGAGTCGGAGCCGTCCGCGCTGCTGCGGCGCAGGACGGCCTGGACCCGGGCCAGCAGCTCCTCGACGGAGAACGGCTTGGTCACATAGTCGTCACCGCCGATGCCGAGGCCGGTGACCTTGTCGAAGGTGGTGTCGCGAGCCGTGAGGAAGATCACCGGCAGGCGGCGGGCTGACCCGTCGGTTCCCGGATGCGCCGGGCCACCTCGAAGCCGTCCAGGTCGCCCAGCATCACGTCCAGGACCACCAGATCGGGCCGGGACCGCCGGACCTCGGCCAGTGCGTCGCGTCCGGTGAGGGCGGTGGTGACATCGAACCCGCTGAAGCGCAGGGCGACGCCCACCAACTCGGCGATGTGCTCCTCGTCGTCGACGACCAAGACCCGAGTCACGGCGTTCATCTTGCCCAATGGGTGGGCGGTCGGGGCGATGGTGGGCATGGTCCCATGGTGCATGGCCGGCCTGCGAGGAGGCTAGGAGAAGCCTGGGGGGAACCTGGGAACGACGCGGGGGGCGGACCGGCGGTCTCTGGGCAGATTCCCAGGCCCGCCTGAGCTGGCCCCCAGAACCGCCGTCGATGATGCCGGGCATGGCCGAAACCTTCGACACCGTTCCGGCGGTGACGCCCCTCAACCGCCCGGCCACCGTCGAGATCGTCGTTCCCGGGTCGTCCGGGGCCCGAGGCGAGAGGTGATCTCCCGCAGCTACAACCTGCTGCTGCACGCTCTTATGCGCAACGGGTTCACCGACGCCCAGTGCGGGTTCAAGGCCCTTCGCGGCGACGTCGCTCGATCGTTGCTCCCGAAGGTGGCCGACGAGGGGTGGTTCTTCGACACCGAGTTGCTCGTCCTGGCCGAGGCCAACGGGATGCGGATCCACGAGGTGCCGGTGGATTGGGTCGACGATCCTGACTCCCGTGTGGATGTGGTGGCCACCGCCATCGGCGACCTTCGCGGGCTCCTCCGGGTGGCGGGCGTTCGCCACCGAAGCCCTGGTGGCGTTCATCGCCGGGCTCGCCCTGAGCACGGCGGCATTGGCCGCCGTCTCCACCGTGTCGTCGTCGGTGACCGTCGACATGGTGACCGTGCTCGTGGCCAACGCCGTCGTGAGTGCCGGGCGCTTCGTGAGCTTCCGGGGGCGAACGTTCCGTCACCACCGTGAAGCCATGACCGGCTCCTCACGCGACCGCCCGGGCCGCCCCTGAGGGCGACTACTGGCTCTGTCCGGTGGCTACTGCCGGCTACCCCCCTGAGGCCGCGGAGAAGTACCCGAATGCGTCCACCGCCACCTGGGTGTTCCCCAGGTAGTTGAAGATGCTGATCGCTCCACTGTTGTCCAGGGTGGCCAGGTCACCGTTGGCCCGGAACTCCCCCGGTGCGAAGTTGACGTCCGAGGTCGAGACCGGCGGGGTCTGGAGGTTGGGGGTCACGCTCAAGAAGCCCCCGGTGGTCGACGATGCCTCGGTGACGTTGAGGGCGGCGGCCGTCGGGCTGCCGTTGACCGAGGCGGGGATGCCGTTTGCACCGCTCACCTGAACAGGCGAGAGGCTGGCCATGGGTCCGATCGAGCCTGGTCTGGTGTCGACCACCCGAGCGGGCGTGACCGGCGTGTACAGCGAGCCGTCGGCGGGCAGGCCGGTGGCGTCGCTGAACAGCCCCATGACATCCACGACCACGTTGGTGTTACCCGTGTAGTTGTAGATGTTGATGTCGCCGTTGGCTCCGACCGCCACGATGGCCCGCGTCGACGTGCTCTGGCCCGCAGTGGTGAAGTTGACGTTGGACGCCGTGGGCTTGGTGCCCCCGGTGGGATAGGCGGTGAGGTAGCCGGGGCCCGTCGTGTCTGTCGCAGTGATCTGCACGACCGCGGCGGATATGCCCAACCCGGGCATACTCACGCCGGTGACCGGCACGTCGAGGTTCTGCCCGGCGCCCAGCTTGGCTGTGGTGTTGGAGGTCGGGAGATTCTCATTGGCACAGAAGGACGGCTGCGAGGAGCCGACGCAGCGGGTGTCGGCCACCCGGTACGGCGTCAGCGCCTGGTAGTGGCCATTGCCGCTGGTGGTGGCGTTCATGGCGTCGAAGTAGCCCTCGAGGTCGACCACCACGTCGACGGTGCCGCCACTGCTGTTGACCACCGTCACCTGACCGGCGCTGACCTGGCTGACCACCAGGTTGGGCACCGCGCAGTCAAGGACGTTGCAGAAGGGCCCTCCGGCGACGTAGTTGAGGACCGATGTCGGTGGGTTGGTGCCCGACGCCGGTGTGGTCGGGACCGAGCCCGTCGGGTAGACGCTCAGGAACCCGTTGCTGGTACCGTCCACCGCGGTGACCGAGAGCGACACCGCGGTGGCCGTAGCCGGCACCCCGGCGAACAGGAGGTTGACATTGACCGAGCCGTGGGGGCCCAACGTGCTGCCGGCGTTGGCGGACCCGCTGGCCGGCCGGGTGTCGGTGACGCGGGTCGGGGTCAACGGGTTGTAGGCGCCCGGCGCCGGGGTGAGGGGCGCCGCCTGGGGGGCTGGGGAGGCATTGGCTGCCGGGGTGACCCCGGGCAGGAACAGGCCGACCATGGACGCCATGGCGACCACTGCGCCCAGCAACGGCCCCGATCGTCTCGGTAGCCACGTTGTTGATCTCATCTGATGAACCCTTTCCGCGAATGCCAGCGTTGAGTACTGCTCTGTCCACATCTGCCTGTGCTCCTACTCTGCCACTGGCAGGTCATGCGTCCGGCCACGCCACCTCGGTCACGTGCCCGCCATGCACCGCGAAGCTCACCGTCGGCGTCACCCCGTGATCACCGTGGCGGACCCGCACCTGGTAGTGCCCCGACGGCAGGGACTCGAAGACGGCGGCCTGCAGGGAGCCGCCCCTCGGCAGCTCCCGTTCCCGGACGGCGGTGTGCACACCTGCCCAGTCGTCGCCCTCGGCCCGGATCTCGATCTCCAGGCCGGTCAGCGCCGGCGGGACGACGACCACGGCCGCGCCCACGTCGCCGCCGATGTCGAGGACGACCGTCCCGGCTCTGCTCACCCCGGTCGGCTCGGGCTCCACCGTCTCAGTACTTGCTGTCGCGCGAGCCGGTGACGGACAGGGCCGTGCCGGTGTCGTAGCCGGCATGGGGAGTCCCGAGGTACGGGAAGTTGTTCAGGTAGAACTCGGTCCCGTTGGCCGTCAGGTCCGTGGCGTCCTGCGTTGCTCCGCCGTCCGTGAGCCCGAAGTTGACCGCTCCGGCCGCGGGGTCGGGGTTGTATGCCGGTACGGTCAGCTTCAGGACCGCCCCGGCCACGGCCCGCAGGCTGATGGTGGCGGCGTCGTCGAAGACCCTCCGACCGTTGGGGTAGCCCGCCACGTCGTTGCCGAGCAGGCCCAGGTTGTTGGGCGTCTTCGCCGGGGGGATGGCCACGTTGAGCCGCTGCATGTCAGCAAAGACGTTGGCCCCGGCCAGGTGGTTCTGGAAGCCGGGGATGACGCCCGTGGGGATGCCGGTGAGCAGGATGGCCACGATGTCGGTGCGAATGCCATTCGTGGCGTTGAAGGCGGCCAGGTTCTGGAACGTGGCTCCGGGGTACAGCACCGGGAGCAGCATGGCCAGCTCGGGGTGCTGGAAGCGGGTGAGGAACTTGGCGTTGGCGTCGCCCTTGGGGAGGTTGGCGTTCCACTCGTCCTTGTTGGCCAGGGCGATGAGCAGCTCGTTGACCAGCGGGTTGGCCAGGCGGGACACCTGGACCGGCGCGCCGACGGTGGACAGGCCCCCTTGGCGGTTCTGGTCCTGATGGATGGTGAGGGCCGGGCGGGTGGCAGACGTCCACACCCCGATGACGGCGTTGTTGGCCATCGCCGAGGTGGGCATGGTGCCGCCGGCGACCACCTCGGTGATGGGGACCTGGATGGCCAGGGAGTGGACGTTGACCGCATCGGTCGAGTTCACCCCGGGCATGCCCCCCATCAGCCCGCTGCCCATGAAGCCGGCATGGGCCTTTTCGAAGGGGCGCAGGTCACCGAGGTCGAACACGGCGCCGAGGTCGACGTAGAAGCCCTCTGCCCGCTGACCGGCGAACACGGTGGCCTGGTGGCCGCCTTTGGTCACCTGGTGGATGCCCTGGCTGACCAGGCGCTTGTAGTCGGGGGTGGAGAAGGGGCCGATGTTGCACGGCGGGACGGCGAGGCCGGTGCCGAGCACGGTGGTGGTGCTCTGGTTGGTGCCGTTGAAGTCGGTGCGGGTCAGGGTGTAGGTCTGCTTGCGGTTCCAACTCGAGTCGGTGACGTTGTTGATGGGGCCGGTGTTGTAGAGAAAGGTGTTGGGGTTGGTGTTCAGCGTGGTGAACTTGAAGCTGTAGGTGATGTCGGGGGTGCCGGTCCCGGTGTGGTCGATGTTGATGTTGTAGCCGACGTTGTCGTCGAACTCGTAGAAGTTGGGTCCGCCGTCGGGTGACTCGAGCGGGATGTAGTTGGCGATCAGGGTGACGGTCGTCTGATCGTCGGGGGAGACGAAGGCGTAGACGTCGGTGCTGTCGGCGTTGGGATCTTTGGAGATCTCGGGTGCTTCACGATGGGACGACATGGGTCTCCTGTGGGTGTTGGGCAGGCAAGGGGTAGACGTTCACTGCGCGCTCAGGGTGTCGCGGTGGGCGATGTTGCGGGCCAGCTGGGGGTCACGCACACGGCGACAACCACCTCCGGGTCGTCTACGTCACCGGTCAGCCGGACGGATGGCAGATATCTTGGTTTCTTCGGGTACGTCAGCAGTCGTACACGCAGCGGCGCAGGATCATCCTCCAGGTGGTCGACCATGGGCTCGGTTGCCGGTACCGTCCCTTCATGCTCCTCCCCCCTCCCTGCCGTTGCGTCCGGGACAGTGCCCGATGATCGTCGCCGAGCACCTCACCAAGGTCTACGGCGACAAGACCGCCGTCAGTGACCTGAGCTTCACCGTCCACCCCGGGGTCGTGACCGGGTTCCTGGGCCCCAACGGGGCGGGCAAGTCGACGACCATGCGCATGATCCTCGGCCTCGACGGCCCCACCGCCGGCCAGGTCACGGTCAACGGCAAGCACTATGCCGAGCATCCGGCGCCGCTCCACGAGGTCGGCGCCCTGCTCGAGGCCCGGGCCATCCACACCGGCCGCACCGCCCGCAACCACCTCCTCTCCCTGGCCGCCACCCACGGCATCCCCAACCATCGGGTGGACGAGGTCATCGGCCTGGTCGGCCTGAGCGACGTCGCCTCCAAGCGGGTCGGCGGCTTCTCGCTCGGCATGGGCCAGCGCCTCGGCATCGCTGTCGCCCTCCTCGCCGATCCGGCGACACTCATCCTCGACGAGCCGGTCAACGGCCTCGACCCCGAGGGCATCCGCTGGGTCCGCAACCTGCTCAAGGGTCTGGCCGCGGAGGGACGCACCGTCTTCGTCTCCAGCCACATGATGAACGAGATGGCCGTCACCGCCGAGCACATCATCGTCGTCGGCCGGGGAAGGCTCATCGCCGATGTGGGGGTGGAGGAGTTCCTCCGCAGCGCATCGACCAGCTCGGTACGGGTCCGCTCGCCCGAGGCCAGCCGCCTGGCTGAGCTTCTGGCCGGTCCCGACGTCACGGTCGTCCCCAGCGACGACGGCGCCATACGCATCACCGGCCTCACCCCGGCGAGCATCGGCGACCTGGCCCGCGACCACGGCCTGGCCATCCACGAGCTCACCGCGGAGAACGCCTCTCTCGAGGAGGCCTTCATGGAGATGACCGCCGACGCCGTCGAGTACCACGGCACCACCGCCGGCGAGCACGCCGACGCCGAACGGAGCGCAGCATGACCACCACGACCACCACCGGCCCGTCCCCGACGACCCCTCCCCCGCCCGCCAGCGTCGTCCCCGGCGGCCCTGTCGAGGTGCACCCCGTCAACCAGAAGCTGGTCCTGCGCTCGGAGTGGATCAAGCTGAGGACGCTGCGCTCCACGATCATCGTCCTGGCCGTCACCATGGTCGCCATCGTCGGCATCGGGCTGCTCATCGCCGCCGTGACCAACAACAACTTCGCCTCCATGGGCGCCGACCAGCGGGCTCACTTCAGCGCCATCGACCGGGTGCTCGGCGGGGTCAACATCGCCCAGCTGACCGTCGGCGTCCTCGGCGTGCTGATCATCAGCGGCGAGTACTCGACCGGCATGATCCGGGCCACCTTCGGCGCCGTCCCCACCCGGCTCCCGGTGCTGTGGGCCAAGCTGGCGGTGTTCGCCTCG
>JALYVK010000008.1:42543-71276 GCA_030853265.1 Actinomycetota bacterium | reverse complement strand
GCCCAACTCGACAGCCCGGCGTCCCCAGTCCGGATCCGGTGCGCGGCCCGGACCAGCCAGGGCAGTGCCCCGTACGCCCAGAGCAACGCCCACTGGCCGAGCGCCAGCCGCTCCACCAGGTAGGGGTTCCAGACCGCCAGGCCACCGACCAGCAGCATCGCCGGCAGGCACCGGCCGGGCAGCAGCCGGATGCAGCCCCAGCCGGCCGCCAGCAACGGCACCACCAGCGCCAGCCGGCCGGTCAGCGCGCCGCCGATCAGCTTGCCGGCCAGCGCCACCAGCGCATCGAGCGGGACGGCCCGGGGCGAGGTGGAGCCCAGCCCGATCGAGTCGGCGTTCAGCGGCTGGTGGGGCGTGAAGACCATGTCGTGGCCGAGGCCGTACCCGCCGACATGTTGCGGCCAGAGCAACCAGACCGCCAGCAGCAGCACGAACAGCTGCGCCCCGACCTGCCGTACCCACGAGAGCTGAACCCTGGGCGGCTGCCCTTGTCGCAACCGCACGCGGAGCCTCCCGGAACCTGGCGCATCGAGGCGGATCGGCCGCTGGGCCATGGGTTATATACGCTCTGTCCGCACCAGACTGTAGCCGCCGGGGTAACGAGAAGAGGCTCGCCGTGTCCGACCGACCAGCGAGCCCGACCCGCACCGACACCATGACGCGGGGGCTGGTCGGGGTCACGGTGGCCGGCTGGCTGGGCAACATCCTGAGCTACCTGCTGCTGCTGGCGGCGGCCCGGTTGCTGGGGATGGCCGACTACGCCGAGCTGGTCACCCTGTTCAACCTGCTGCTGATCGGCTCGGTCCCGTCCTTCGCGCTGCAGGCGGTGGCCGCCCGCCGGATGGCCACCGGCCAGGCCGACGGGCTGTGGCAGGCCGGCGTCGCGGTCGGGCTTGGCGCGGCGTTGCTGATCGCGGCGATCTCGCCGCTGCTGGTGGCCTTCCTGCACCTGCCGAGCGAGTTCGGCGTGCTGTGCGTGGCGCTGTCGATGCCGGGTACCGCGATCCAGGGGCTGTGCCAGGGAGTGCTGCAGGGCGAGCAACGCTTCACCGGACTGGCCGCCACCACCTTCGCCGGTATCGCGGGCCGGTCGCTGGCCGGCTTGGCCGGGCTGTTCGGCTTCGGGAGCGCGACCTCGACCACGCTGGCGATCGCGGTCGGGGTGTCGGCCGCCGCGGCGGGCTGCTCCTTCGCGCTGCCGGAACTGCGCCGGCACGCCCATAACGGCCTGCGGATGCTCGGCCCGCTGATCGGCGAGTGCGCGCACGCCTCGCATGCCTACGGGGTGTTCCTGCTGCTCAGCGTCAGCGACGTGCTGCTGGCCAGGCACGTGCTGCCGACCTCGGCGGCGGCCATCTACGCGGCCGGCTCGATCCTGACCAAGGCCACCCTGTGGCTGCCCCAGTCCGTGGCGAACGTGCTGTTCGCCTCGCTCACCGACTCCGAGCGGCACCATCGGGTCTTCGCCCGCGCGGTGCTGAGCATCGCCGGCCTCGCGGCGGTGCTCACCGGCGGCTGCTGGCTGCTGGGCTCGCTGGCCGCGGCGATCGTCGGCGGCAACAAGTACCCGCAGCTGGGCCAGCAGATCTGGCTGTTCGCGGTGCTCGGCGGCTGCCTGGCGGTCGTCCAGTTCACCCTGGTCGCGGGCCTGGCGGTACGCGAGGTCGGGGTGACGGCGCTGATCTGGCTGACCGTGCTCGCCGAGGCCCTGGGCGTGCTGAGCCTCGGCGGCCAGCCCTCGGTTCGCGAGGTGGTGAGCACCGTCTGCCTGATCAACCTGGTCAGCGCCGGCTGCGCGGTGGCGCTGCGGCTACGTCCGAGCCGGCTCCGCAGAGCGATCCCCGAGCAGGCCTGATCAGCTCTCGTTACCCGGCCACGGACCGGCTGAGAAGGCCGGGTCCAAGCCTTCGCCGATAATGCTGCCCAGGCCCGCCGAGGTCGGGTACACCCCACGCCGAACCCAGTTGTCCAGGGCGGTGATCAGCCCAACCCGCTGGCCGTCGGAGAAGTTGCAGTGACCGGCGCCGTACGGGGCCTTGGTGGTCTCGGAGTAGGTGGCCGGCGGTGCGATGTAGAGCTGCACCAGGTCACCGATCCGCTGCTTGGCCGCCACTCGGCCCGCGAACACCGTCTCGTTCTGCACCAGGACCAGCGGGTCGGACTGGGTGTGCATGGTGACGGTCGGCACGCTGAGCGCGCCGGTGGTGTCGCCGAGCTTCTCGATGCCGTCCCGGGCGCTGGCGTCGGCGGTGATCCGGGGTGCCGCGTCCAGCGTCTTCAGCAGGCTGGCCACGTCCCCGCCGGCGAAGGCGATGGTGCCGGCCTCGGCGGTGCTGATCCGGCTGTCGTAGTCGGCCTTGCTGTTGTCCGACGGATCGCCGCCGACCCGCTGCTCGAGCTCGTACCGGCCGCTGGTGCCGAACGCGAGCGCGGTCAGCAGTGCCTCGACCCGGGCCTTCACCTGCGAGGTGATGTCGTGCCCGTCATAGGTGGCGGTGGCGGTCGGCGCATCCACCAGCGAGGCGATGAACAGCACCTTGGCGGTGCCGCCACCGGCAGTGTCGGCCGCGGCCTTCTCGACCGCGGCGGCGGCCTGCTTCCAGTTGTCGGCCGCCTCGGTGTCACTGGCGTAGCCGGTCAGCTTGAGCGCCGGGTCGATCAGCGCCTTCACCGCGAACGCCACGTCCAGCGCGACGTCGAAGTTGTAGTTCGGGCCGGCGATCGCGCCGCACATCGGAGCGGATCCGTCCACCCAGCTCGGGTTGTTCTCGGCCAGCACCTCGGTGACCAGCCCGCCCAGCGAGTCACCCCAGACATAGGTACGTTTCGGAGCGCCGACCAGCTTGACGAACTGGTCGTGCAGCTGCTCGCCGGCCGTCACCCCGTCGCCGACCGCCCAGCCGTTGGACTTGTACGCCGAACCGGCCAGCGCGTAACCCTCGCTGAGCAGCTTGGCGCTGACCGCGTCCGTCCCGCTGCCGTCGGAGTCGGTCGAACTCAGCTGGGCGCTGGTCTCGACCGGGTCGAAGCTGGGGGGTGCCGGGGTGGCGAACCGGTAGCCGTGTGAGTAGAGCAGCAGGGTGCCATTCCACTTCTGCGGCAGCTTGATCGCGTACTTGGCGCCGTCGAGCTCGCCGGTGCACTGAGCGGCGCAGTCCTTCATCTTCACGTTGTCGGCAGTGGATTGCACCGACTTCTGGCGACTGGACAGCGGCGTGGACGTGTTGCCACAACCGGACAGGACGAGGGCGGCGGCCGCGCAGCAGGCGATGACGGCGGCCCCGCTCCGGCGGCGGGAATCAGGTACGGGCATAACGAGCATCCAACACCCCCGGGGGCCTTCCCGCACGCATCCGGGCCAGTTCGTGATCCAGCCCGGCTGGCATAGAGTCCAGCGGTGCCTGCCGAACCGCTGTCCGAAAGCGCCGCCGCGCAATTCCACGCCGCCTTCGAACGGGCTCATGACATCGGCGGCTGGCTGACCCGCGACCAGGCCCGGGTGCTGTGGCAGGAGGCTCAGCTGGTCGGGCCGGACGGGTTGATCCTCGAGATCGGCAGCCACCAGGGCCGGTCCACCGTGCTACTGGCCGCCGGTCGGGCCACCGTGGTGGCCATCGACCCGTTCGTCGGGGGCGCGATGTTCGGTGGCCTGGCCACCAAGGCCACCTTCCTGGCCAACCTGGACGCGACCGGTGTCAGCGCCCGGGTCGAGCTGCATCAGGCCAAGAGCACCGAGCTGCGGCCGGGTTGGACCCGGCCGATCGATTTCCTCTACATCGACGGCAAGCACGACTACTGGACGCTGTCGGATGACCTGCGCTGGGCGGACTTCCTGCCAACCGGTGGGCATCTGGCGATCCACGACGCGTTCTCCTCGATCGGGGTCACCCTCGGCCTGCTCAGGCACGTGCTGCCCGGCCGGCGACTGCGTTACCTGGACCGGACCGGTTCGCTGGCCCGCTTCGAGGTCGGGCCACCGTCCCGGGCCGATCGGCTGCGGATGCTGGCCGAGCTGCCCTGGTGGTTGCGCAACGTCGCGATCAAGATTGCGCTGCGATTGAAGCTGTATCCGCTCGCCCGGCTGGCCGGACACCACGACACCGCCGACCCGTACTGAGCCGCGTCGGCCGCCGTATCATGGCGATCTTCAGACGGTGCGCTCGCCATGACCAGCAGGATGTCTGAAGATCGCCGCGCGTTCGGACAGAACCCAGCGGCCACAGCGGGTCAGTGCGCGGCGGCGTCCCAGTTCGGGCCGGTGCCGACGCTGATCTCGAGTTCGACGGTGAGCTGGGCGGCATCGCGCATCTCGCGCCGGACCAGGGCCTCGACCTGATCCCGCTCCCCCGCCGCGATCTCGAGCACCAGCTCGTCATGCACCTGCAGTAGCAGCCGGGAAGCCAGGCCGGCGTCGGCCAGCTCGCGCTGCACGCCCAGCATCGCCACCTTGATGATGTCGGCCGCGCTGCCCTGGATGGGTGCGTTGAGTGCCATCCGCTCGGCCATCTCGCGGCGTTGCCGATTGTCGGAGTTCAGGTCCGGCAGGTAGCGCCGCCGGCCCATGATGGTCTCGGTGTAGCCGGCCTGGCGAGCCTGCTCGACCACCGAGTACAGATAGTCGCGGACTCCGCCGAACCGGGCGAAGTAGGCCTCCATCTGACCCTTCGCCTCGTCCGGGGTGATCTTGAGCTGCTGGGACAGCCCGTAGGCGGACAGGCCGTAGACCAGGCCGTAGCTCATCGCCTTCACCCGACGGCGCAGGTCCACGTCGACGGCTTCCGGCGCGACGTCGAAGGCCCGGGCGGCGACGAAGGTGTGCAGGTCCTCGCCGGAGCTGAACGCCTCGATCAGGCCGGCATCTTTGGACAGGTGCGCCATGATCCGCATCTCGATCTGGCTGTAGTCCGCGGTCATCAGGCAGCCGGCCGGGCCGGTGCCGTGCACGAACGCCTGGCGGATCCGCCGCCCCTCGGCGGTCCGGACCGGGATGTTCTGCAGGTTCGGGTCGATGCTGGACAGCCGGCCGGTGGCGGCGATCGTCTGCACGAACGTGGTGTGCACCCTGCCGGTCTCATCGATCATCGGCAGCAGCGAATCGATCACCGACTTGAGCCGGGTCACCTCGCGGTGCTTCAGCAGGTAGCCGATCAACGGTTCCTCGCTGGCCTCGAAGAGCCACTCCAGCGCGTCGGCGTCGGTGGTGTAGCCGGTCTTGGTCCGCTTGGTCTTGGGCAGCCCCATCTCGTCGAAGAGAATCTGCTGCAATTGCTTGGGTGAACCCAGATTGAACGAGCGGCCGACAAGAGCGTGCGCCTCGGTCTCGGCATCGCGGACTGCGGCGCCGAGTCCGGATTGCAGCTCGGTCAGCTGGTCGGCGTCCACCGCGATCCCGGTGGCCTCGATGTCGGCCAGTACGAAGGTCAACGGCAGTTCCAGCTCGGTGAGCAGGCTGGTGCCGCCCCGGCCGGCCAGCTCCACGTCCAGCGCATCGGCCAGGTCGCGGATGGCCGAGGCCCGGACCGCTTCGACCTCGGCGCGCAGGTCGTCGGATTCCTCCAGGCCACCGTCCAGGGTGAGCTGGCCGGAGTTCGGCGCGGTCTCCTCGCGCAGCTCGCGGTGCAGGTAGCTCAGCGCCAGATCGGCCAGGTCGAAGGCCCGTTGACCGGGCTGGACGAGGTAGGCGGCCAGCTGGGTGTCGGAGTTGACGCCCCGCAGCTGCCAGCCCTGCTGGGCCAGTGCCAGCAACGGGCCCTTGACGTCGTGGACGGCCTTGGGCAGGTTCTCATCGGCCAGCCACCCGGCCAGCGCCTGGTCATCGGCCGGGGTGAGCTCGGTGACGTCCAACCAGCCGGCCTCGCCGTCGGCACCGGCGACCGTCACCGTGTTGAGCGTGCCGGAGCCCCGGCCCCAGCTACCTGCGAAGGACAGCCCGGCCCGGCGGCCGTCGGAGGCATGTTCGGCCAGGAACCGGGCAACCTCATCGGGCCCGAGCCGGGTCACCGAGACCTCGAAGCCCTCGGCGGCTTCCGGCTCGGCGGTCGGCAGCGTCGCGAACAGCCGCTCGCGCAGCACCCGAAACTGCAGGTTGTCGAACAGCTTGTGCACGTCGTCGCGATCCCACGGCTGCCGGCCGAGCTCGCTGACCCCGAGGTCGAGGTCCAGATCGCGCACCAGCTTGGTCAGCTGCGCATTGCGCAACACCGAGCCGAGGTGCTCGCGCAGCGCCTCACCCACCTTGCCCTTGACCTCATCCACCCGGGCCACCAGCTCGTCCAGCGAGCCGTACTCCCGGATCCACTTGGACGCGGTCTTCTCCCCCACGCTGGGGATACCCGGCAGGTTGTCGCTCGGGTCACCGCGCAGCGCCGCGAAGTCCGGGTACTGCGCCGGGGTCAGGCCGTACTTGGTCTGGACCTCCTCCGGGGTGAACCGGGTGAGCTCGGAGACGCCCTTCTTCGGGTAGAGCACCGTGACCTGCTCGTTGACCAGCTGCAGCGCGTCGCGGTCCCCGGTGCAGATCAGCACGTCCATGCCGTGGCTGCCGGCCTCGGTGGTCAGCGTCGCGATGATGTCGTCGGCCTCGTAGCCCTCCACCGACAGCATCGGGATCCGCAGCGCGGTCAGCACTTCCTGGATCAGCGACACCTGTCCCTGGAACGGTTCCGGGGTGGCCGAGCGGGTGGCCTTGTATTCCGGATAGGAGTCGCTGCGGAAGGTCTTGCGGCTGACGTCGAAAGCCACCGCGAGGTGGCTCGGCCGCTCGTCGCGCAGCAGGTTGATCAGCATCGAGGTGAAGCCGAACACCGCGTTGGTCGGCTGGCCGGTGCTGGTGGAGAAGTTCTCGACCGGCAGCGCGTAGAAGGCCCGGTAGGCGATCGAATGGCCGTCGATCAGCAGCAGCCTGGGTACTTCGGTAACGGTAGAGCCAGATTCGTCGGTCACGGTTGCAAAGTCTAGGCGTGCGCCCCGACAACTATCTGCACCCTCAACCAGCTTCGTCCGAGCCCACAGGCCGACAACGATCCGAGCCGTCGGCCAGCTCCGTTCCGAGGCCTCAGGCCGGGCCGGCCAGCCCCGCCTGGTGAGCAGGCCGGACCGCGCAGGTCAGCCGGGCGGTGCAGGTCCGCCGATCGTTCTCATCGGTCAGCACGATCTCGAAGGACGACATCGTCCGGCCGACGTGCAGCGGCGTGCAGACACCGGTCACCAGCCCCTCGGTGGCCGAGCGGTGGTGGGTGCAGTTCAGCTCGACGCCGACCGCGATGTTGTCCGGGCCGGCATGCAGCGCCGCCGCCAGCGAGCCGATGGTCTCGGCGAGCACCGCCGACGCGCCACCGTGCAGCAGGCCGTACGGCTGCCGGTTACCGGCCACCGGCATGGTGGCGATCAGGCGGGCCGGGTCGGTGCTGGTGACCTCGATGCCCAGCCGGTCCGCGAGCAACTCGTCGGTGCCGTCCCAACGCTTGATCAGCTCGTCCAGCAGGGCCTGTTGTGCGGGGGTGATCATGCCCCTCTGCCTATCACACGACTCGGCAGCACACCGCGGACGGTGCGGCGCCGGCGAAGTGCGACACGGTCGATGGAGTCAACGATGCCCAGGCTGCGGCGCAGCGACGGGACCGAGGCGATCCGGCGGACCACCAGCGGCGCGAACCCGAGCCGGGCCAGGTAGCGGTTGGCATCGCGCGCTGCGGCCTGCACGCCGACCACCACGTGGTCGATCTCGCGGTCCTCGGCATGCCGGACGGCACCGGTCAGCAGCGCCCGGCCGGCCCCGCGCTTGCGGAAGGACGGGGCGACCAGCAGGTGTGAGATGTAGAGGGTGGCGGTCGGCGCGAGCACTCCGATCTGCTCTTCGAGCAGCACCGCGTAGCCGACCAGGTGCTCGGTGGCCTCGTCGATGGCGACCAGCACCAGCCGGTCCAGGTCTGACAGCAGCGAGACATAGCGCTCTACCAACGAATCGGGATCGCCTTTGCGGCCGCGCCGGCCGACATGATCGACCAGGCCGTTCTCGACCGACAGCTCGATCAGTTCGGTGATGTCAGAGGTCGCGGCCGGTCTCACCCGTACGTTGCCTCGTGACACATCTACTCCCGATTTCGATCATTGACCGACAGGCTCTGGTTTGTTCGATGATCATCCAAACCCGTCCGCACACTATCGCGCTGATGGCAGCTGGCAACAGAGGCAAGTTTTACCGCTCGCCTGGGTGCAAACCGTCAGTGATTTACCGATCACGATTGGTAATCATCGCCACGCCACTGACTCTACGAGGCGATCTCCTCGCCCAGGTAGGCGGCCCGGACCCGGTCGTCGGCGAGCAGTTCGGTACCGGTCCCGGTCAGCACGATCTCACCGGTCTCCAGGACGTAGCCGCGATTGGCCAGCGCCAGTGCCTGGGCAGCGTTCTGTTCCACGATCAGCACCGTGACCCCCGAGGAGTTGATCTCCCGGACAATGTCGAAGATCTGCTTGACGATCAGCGGGGCCAACCCCATCGACGGCTCGTCCAGCAGCAGCAGCCGCGGCTTGCCCATCAGCGCCCGCCCGATGGCCAGCATCTGCTGCTCGCCGCCGGACAGCGTGCCGGCCTGCTGCTTGATCCGCTCGCGCAACCGCGGGAACAGCTCGAGCACGTGCTCGAACACCGCCATATCCGGCCGCTTGAACCGGAACGCGCCCATCTCGAGGTTCTCGGCCACCGTCATCAGCGGGAACACGTGCCGACCCTCGGGAACGTGGCAGATCCCCAGGTTGATCAGGTTGTGCGCCTTCACGCCGTCGATCCGGTCACCCTCATAGCGAATCTCACCGAGCGACGGGCTGAGCATCCCCGAGATGGTCTTCTGAGTGGTGGTCTTGCCGGCGCCATTGGCCCCGAGCAGTGCCACGATCTCGCCCTCGTTGACTCCGAACGAGACGCCCTTGAGCGCCTTGATGTTGCCGTAGCGGACCTCGATGTCATCGACGTCCAGCATCAGTTGGCTCATCCCGACTCCTCCTGCCCCGCGTGGTCAGCCTGCTCCGGGTGGGCATCGACATCGATGGTGTGCAGCTCCGGCTGGTGGGCGACCTGCTCGGCCGCCTCCTCGGTCGAGGAACCCAGGTAGGCCGCGATCACCGCCGGATCGCGCTGGATCTGCTCCGGGGTGCCCTCGGCGATCTTCTGGCCGAAGTTGAGCACAATCAGCCGATGCGCCACCGACATCACCAGCTTCATGTCGTGCTCGATTAGCAGCACGCTGATGCCGTCCTCGACATTGATCTTGCGGATCAGCTGGGCCAGCTCCTGCTTCTCCACCGGGTTGGTGCCGGCGGCCGGCTCGTCGAGCAGGATCACCCCCGGATCGGTGCCCAGCGCCCGGGCGATCTCGAGCCGGCGCTGCTCGCCGTAAGCCAGCGAGCCGGCCACGTCGTTGGCCTTGCCGGCCAACCCGACGAACTGCAACAACTCCAGCGCCCGGACGGTGGACTCGCGCTCCTCGCGGCGCTGCCACGGCAGGCCGAGCATCACCGAGACCGGCCCGGACTTCTGCCGGCTCTCGACCCCGATCTTGACGTTCTCGATGGCGGTCAGCGCCGGGAACAGCCGGATGTTCTGAAACGTCCGAGCCACCCCGAGCCGGTTGACCTGGTGGGTCTTCTTGCCGAGCACGCTGGACGGCGGGTCACCCTCGCGGGCCCGCAGCGTGATCTCGCCCTGCTGCGGGACGTAGACCCCGGTGAGGGAGTTGAACAGCGAGGTCTTGCCCGCCCCGTTCGGCCCGATCACGGCCAGGATCTCGCCGCGGCGCATCGACAGTGACACGTCATTGAGGCTGACCACGCCGCCGAAGCGCAGCGTCACGTTCTCCACCGAGAACACCAGGTCGGTCACCGAGTTACCGGTCGCCACCGCGCTGTCCGTGCTCATCGCCCTCCCAGCCCTTCGCCGACCGGCACCGCTCTGGTCTCCGATTCCTCCGGATGCAGCCCGGACAGCTCGGTCGCCCGGCGGCGGGCCGGGATCAGGCCGGCCGGCCGGAAGATCATCATGATCACCAGCACCGCTCCGATGTAGATGAACCGGTCCTCGTTGGGCACGTAGTCCTTCAGGAACTGGGGCAGCCAGGTCAGCACCGCGGCGCCGGCCATCGCCCCAGGCAGCGAACCCATCCCGCCGAAGACCACGT
This sequence comes from Actinomycetota bacterium, assembly GCA_030853265.1. Lineage (GTDB taxonomy): Bacteria > Actinomycetota > Actinomycetes > Mycobacteriales > Jatrophihabitantaceae > Jatrophihabitans_A. Next base: position 61,101 of record JALYVK010000008.1, on the reverse strand, counting down.
AGGCCACGATCAGGATCGAGATCTGCAGGGTGAAGTTTTCCGGGGTGAACGAGCCGATCTTGCTGGCGTAGATGACCCCGGCCAGGCCCGAGGTGGACGCGCCGATCGCGAAGGCCATCAGCTTGAACTTCACGGTATTGATGCCGGTGGCCTGGGCGGCCACCTCGTCCTCGCGGATCGCGGCCCAGGTCCGGCCGATCCGGGAGTACTCCATCCGGCGGAAGGCCAGCACCACCAACACCACCACGGTCAGCAGCAGGTACCAGTACTGGATCGATGCCTGGGTGAGGCCAGAGGTGGCCCAGTCCAGGTGCAGCGGCCCCAGGTGGATGGAGAACGGCTTGATCACGCCGGGGGTCGGACCGCGCGAGCCATTGGTGACCCCGTCGGCGTTGTTGGCGATGATCCGGACGATCTCACCGAAACCGAGGGTCACGATGGCCAGGTAGTCACCGCGCAGCCGCAGGGTGGGCGCGCCGAGGAGCAGGCCGGCCATCAGGCAGACCAGCACCGCCACCGGGATGACCAGGATCGGGGTCAGGTGGAACGGTGGCTTGGCCGGCAGCGCACCGGCGAAGAACGCCGCGATGTAGGCGCCGATGGCGTAGAAGGCCACGAACCCGAGGTCCAGCAGGCCGGCCCAGCCGACCACCACGTTGAGGCCGACCGCGAGCAGCACGAACGTCCCGATCTGGTCGACCGCGACACCCTGCCAGAACACCGAGAGGATCTGTGGCAGGAACAGCGCCAGGCCGCCGACCAGGGCCAGCACGCTGGCCGAGGAACCCGGCGCCTTGAACCAGCCCGGCTGGCTCGGCAGGATGCGCCGGGCCGCCTTGCTCCGGGGCGTCCGGGTGGACTGCCGGAACACCACCAGCCCGCCGCCGGCGAACAGGAAGAAACCGCCGCAGGTCAGCCAACCACCGTGGTCGAGTTGCTGCCACGGCCCGGTCAGCCCGTTCTTCGGGTCCTGGGCGGCCAGCGCGGTCACCGCGTGCAGCGAGATGAGGCTGATGATCAGCCCGAGGGCACCGAGCACCCCGGTTGCCAGGCCGAGGATCCGGTCGCGGCGCAGCATGCCCAGCAACCCGACGATCGCGCACAACCCGGTGAGCGTGTAGCCCAACCAGCCGAAATAGGCGGTAGCCACTGGGGAAAGTCCGCTGCCGGCGGTCGCGTCGTGGATGTCGGCAAAGGTCAGCCGGGCGCCCTTGGGGTAGAGCCAGGACTCGTGCACCAGGCCGTAGACGGTCGCCAGCACCCCGAGCACGATCGGCAGTACGCCGGGACGCCAGGACAGCACTCGGTCCACCGTGCCGGCCGGATCGGCGGTCTCGGATCGGCTGAGAGCATTGACGATCACCCCGGCCGCGACCAGCGCGAAGGCGATGCAGAGCAGCCACCAGCCGTTGGAGTGGTCAGCGGCCGGGCCGAAGTCGACCACGGCCTTCTGCGAGCTCCACGTCAGCACGATGGCCACCACGTCCACCAGCACGGCGGCGACCTGGAAGACCCGCCGACGGCTGAAGGCCAGCCCGGTCAGCACCGCGCTGGCGATGATCAGGACGTAGACCAGCCAGCCAAAGTAGGCCACCGCGATCGGCGCCAGGCCGGCGGTGTCCCGGGCCTTCGGGGCCAGGTCGAAGAACTTGTAGCCGTCCGGGGTGTACCACGGCTGCAGCACCGCGGAGATGATCAGCGGCAGGACGGCGATCACGCAGAGGTTCGCGCCCGGCTTGTGCAGCGAACCCTGGATGTAGGGCGCGAAGGTGAAGCCGACCCAGATCAGCAGCCCGATGCCCAGCCAGATGAGCAGGCTCGGTGAGCTGAAATCGTGCTTCACCGCGTACAGGTAGTCGGTCTGCAGGCCGGTGGTGCCGGTGACCATGTTGAACACGATCCCGATCCCCAGGCAGGAGACCAGTCGCCGGAACCAGTCCTTCTCCACCAGGGCCCGAACGCCGGTGGGCCGCTGGATGCCCCTGGGCCGCGGGGCGCTCACGCGGCCCGCCCCAATCGCTCACCGAGAATGCCGGTCGGCCGGAACATCAGCACCAGCACCAGCACCACGAACGCGACCACGTCCGTCCACTGCTGGCCGATCGCCGGCGATCCGGGGATGACGGTGGAGGCCCACGGCAGCAGGGTTTCCACCAGTCCGAGCAGCACCCCGCCGATCATGGCGCCGCGGACGTTGCCGATACCGCCGAGCACCGCAGCCGCGAATGCCTTGGTACCAGGCAGGAATCCCATCACGTAGCTGAAGTTGTAGGACAACCCGAACAGGAATCCAGCAGCACCGCCGAGCAATCCGCCGATGACGAAGGTTCGCGAGATGGTCTTGTCGATGTCGATGCCCATCAGGGCCGCGGTCGGTGCGTCCTCGGCCACCCCGCGGATGCTGCGACCGAGTTTGGTCTTGGCCACCAACCGGTCCAGCGCCACCATGATGACCAGCGCGGCTCCGATCACGATGACCTGGATCAGCGTCACTCGGACCGTCCCGATCTTGAAGACGGTCTGGTTTGCATTGAAGAAATCAGGGAAAGAGTTGTTCTGCTGCCGGTTGAACAGCTTGCCGGCCAGGTTGGAGAGGAAGAATGAGGCCCCGATCGCACTGATCAGGAAGGCCAGCTTGGGGGCACCGCGCTTGCGCAGCGGGCGGTAGGCAACCCGTTCCAGCAACCAGGCGACCGCCGCACCACTCAGCGCGCCGCCAAGCAGCCCGATCAGCAAGGTCACCGGCACCATCAGCCCGTGCGTGGACGAACCGTCGCCGGCCACCCAGTGCACCAGCATGTAGCTGCCGAAGGCACCGGACATGAACACCTCGCTGTGCGCGAAGTTGATCAGCTGCAGGACGCCGTACACCAGCGTGTAGCCGAGCGCGATCAGCGCGTACATCGAGCCGCGGGTCAGGCCGAGCACGGTGTACTGGATGAAGTCGTGCATACATCCCCCTCTTCAGGAACAACCGGAGAACATTCCTAGGTCACAGACCGGGGAGGAGTGCTTTCGCTATGAAAGCACTCCTCCCCTGATGTCGCTGCGGTGATCGACTAGTCCGTGGTCTTGCCCTTGAGGACGATCTTTCCACCGGTGACCTGGTAGACGTAGATGGTCGAACCGGCCACCTCGCCGTTGGCCTCGAACTTGATCGGCTTGGTGATACCCGCGAAGTTGACCGACCGCAGGCCGTCGACCACACCCTGACGGGTCACGGTCGCGCCGATCCCCTTCATCACCGAGATGATCGCGTTGGTCGCGTCATAGGCTTCCGGCGAGTACGTGCCCGGAGCGACGTTGTACTTCGCCTGGTACGCGGTGTTGAAGTCCTTCTCGTTCGGGTCGGTGGTGGCATCGGCGCAGGCACAGGTGAACTGCCAGCCGTTAGCCGCCGCCGCACCGGCACCGGTGACGAAGTGCGGGTCGTTGGAACCGTCGTCCGACATTGCCAGACCCTTGAAGCCGGCCGCCTGCAGCGCCTTGGCGAACAGCGAACCACCGGCGTAGTAACCGCCGTAGTAGAGCGCGTCGGCACCGGAGGAGACGACCTTGGTCGCGATCGCGCTGTAGTCCGAGGTCTTGTCCGAGACGCCTTCACGCTCGTACTTGACGCCCTTGGCCTTCAGTTCGGTCTGGATGTTGTCCGCCAGGCCCTTGCCGTAGTCGGAGGTGTCATCGACCAGGTAGACGTTCTTCTTGCCCTGCTTGGCCAGGTAGTCGGCAGCGGCCGGACCCTGGGCACCGTCGTTGGCCACCACCCGGAAGAAGGTCTTGTAGCCGGACGAGGTCAGCGACACCCGGGTAGCCGACGGGCTGACCGAGGCGAGGTTGGCGGCGGTGAACTTGGGCTCCACCGCGGCGGTCGCGCCGGAGAAGGCCGGGCCGACAACCGCCATCACGCTGGAGTCCTGCAGGATCTTGTCGGACGCGGCAGGTGCCTGCGCCGGGTCGCCCTGGTCATCGGAGTCGCTGAACTTCAGGGTGAAGGGCAGGTCGCCCTTGGCGTTGGCCTGTTCGATGGCCAGCTTCACCGAGTTGTCCATGTTGATGCCCAGCGCCTGGTTGGAGCCGGACAGTGGTCCCTGGTAGGCGATCGTGTACGTCTGCTTGGCCCCGCCGGAGTTGGCACCGGTGTTGGTCCCGCCGTTGCTGAGCCCCCCGGTGGACTTCTTGCTGTTGGAACAGCCGGTCATGGCTAGCGCTGCCACCGCTCCGACGACGGCGACCTTGATCAATGTCTTACGCACTACTTCCCCCTCAACTTCTGTTGATCGAGCATGTTTGTATCGAGTGAGTACCTGACGCGGGACCCTAGTGGACCCACGTTGCAGTCTGGAGTCAATCCCAGCCACCAATCGCGGTCGTAACCAAATCTCTACCGCAGCGCTCGTTTGAGACAGCCACGGCAACCGCCTTTCACCTAATACGCGCAGAGTGTTCGCCGGTGCGTTGGTTGGCCTGCCTGGCCGGCGGCACGGCTTGTCTGTGGCTGGCGGCACGGCCGGTCTCTGGCTGGCGGCACGCCCGGTCTCTGGCTGGCGGCACGGCCGGTCTCGGCCAGGCCGTGTGACCGGTAGGTCAGGGGTGGCTGGTCTCGGTCAGGCCGGGTGGCTGGTCTCGATCAGGCGGTGTGGCCGGTCTCTGTCAGCACCAGCTCGGCGACGGCCCGCATGGTGGTGCGCTTGTCCATCGCGGCTCGCTGGATCCAGCGGAAGGCATCCGGCTCGGACAGCCGGTGCTCGGCCATCAGCACGCCCTTGGCCCGTTCGATCAGCTTGCGGGCCTCGAGCCGGTCCTGCAGCCCGCTGACCTCGGCCTCGAGCGCGCGGATCTCGGCGAACCGGCTGGTGGCCATCTCGATGGCCGGCAACAGGTCCCGCTTGTGGAACGGCTTGATCAGGTACGCCATCGCGCCGGCATCGCGGGCCCGCTCGATCAGATCCCGCTGGCTGAACGCGGTCAGGATGACCACCGGCGCGATCCGGGCACCGGCAATCAGCCCGGCCGCGGTGATGCCGTCCATCTTGGGCATCTTGACGTCGCAGATCACCACGTCGGGGCGCAGTTCGGTGGCCAGTTCGACGGCCTTCTCACCGTCCGCGGCCTCCCCGACGACCTCGAAACCCTCCTCTTGCAGCATCTCGCGCAGGTCGAGCCGGATCAGCGCCTCGTCCTCGGCGATCAGGACACGCCGAGGGCCCGCCGGCGGTGGCGGCGGGGCTGCCGGTGACTGGTCAATCACGTGACTCACTACTTTCAGCTGCCCTCGGTCGAGGGATTGCGGCCTAGGCAGCCCGGGTCTGCCCGGGTGCGCGAACGCTGAGCCTATCGGGCTAGACTCGCTGCGGTTTCAAGCCCCTGTGATGGAACTGGCATACATGATGGTCTCAAACACCATTGCCGAAAGGCGTGTGGGTTCGAATCCCACCGGGGGCACCAAAAAGTTGAGGGTCCCGCATGTTCTTCGTGGGGCCCTCAACTTTTTAGAGCTGTTGAGCGGGATTCGGGAGAAGCTGTTCGGACGAGGGCCGAGAGGGACCCCACAGCACTCCCGTGGAGTGAATCCTGACGGCGTGTCCGGAGGCTCGGTCCTTTGAGGAGGATGGGGTCATGTCATCTGCGTCGTCGAGGAAGTACCCGCCGGAGTTGCGTGAGCGGGCGGTTCGGATGGTGGCTGAGTGCCGTCATGAGCATCCGTCGGAATGGGCGACGATCGAGTCGGTCGCGGCGAAGCTGGGGATCGGCACGGCGCAAACCCTGCACAGCTGGGTTCGTCGTGAGCAGGTCGACTCCGGTCGTCGGGGCGGGGTGACCTCCGACATGGCGGCAGAGATGCGCAAACTGAGGGCTGAGAACAAGGAACTCAAGCGCGCTAACGAGATCCTCCGGTCGGCCTCGGTTTTCTTCGCCGCGGAGCTCGACCGCCAGTAGCCACACTCGTCGCCTACATCGACGAGCACAAACAGGTGTTCGGTGTCGAGCCGATCTGCCGCGTGCTGTCCGAGCACGGGATGCCGATCGCGCCGTCCACCTACTACGAGGCCCGCAACCGGGCACCGTCACGACGTGCTGTCCGCGATGAGCAGCTGCGCGGGGAGGTGGCGCGGGTGCACGCGAGCAACTACGGCGTCTACGGCGCCCGCAAGGTCTGGCTGCAGCTCAACCGGGAGAACATCCCCATCGCGCACTGCGCGGTGCGCCGGCTGATGGCCGAGCAGGGCCTGGCCGGCGCTCATCGGGGCAAGAAGAAACGCACCACGATCGCTGACCCGCAAGCGTTGCGGGCCCAGGATCTGGTCAACCGCAAGTTCGACCCGGCCGCTCCGAACACCCTGTGGGTTGCCGATTTCACTTAATGTCTCGACGTGGTCGGGCTGGGTCTACGTCGCGTTCGTGATCGATGCCTACTCACGGCGCATCCTCGGTTGGCGCACCGCGACCACCATGAACACCCAACTCGTCCTGGACGCGATCGAGCACGCCATCTGGACCCGCGCCCGGGAGGGCATCACCGACCTGACCGGCCTGATCGATCACCACGACCGAGGCGCTCAATACACCTCCATCGCCTACACCGAACGACTCGCCGAGGCCGGCATCGACGCCTCGATCGGGACCACCGGCGACAGTTATGACAACGCGCTCGCCGAGACGATCAACGGCCTCTACAAGACCGAACTCATCAAACCCAGAGGGCCATGGCGCACCGCCGACCACGTCGAGATCGCCACCCTGGAATGGGTTGACTGGTTCAACCACCGACGCCTCTACGAACACTGCGGCGACGTCCCACAGCCGAACTCGAGGCCGCCTACTACCGTCACGACAGAACCCGGCAAACCGCCGAGTTCTCAAACAAGTAAGTCTCCGGACACGCCGTCAGGATTCACTGTTGTGATGTCTCGAGACATCTGGACAGCTGAACCCACAAGTTGTGGGTTCAGCTGTTTGTTCTTGGTTGTCTGGGTTGGTAGTCGTGGGGTCGATTCTGAGTTCGCGGAGAGGAGTTCGCCGGTGGCCGCTGCTATGACGCGGACGTGGAGGTCGTGGATGAGCAGGAGGGCGTGGGTTCGGCCGATGCCGATGTAATGCAGGCGCCCGTGGACGCGCAGGGTGACGACGCCGTTATGCCCGATGGTGGCGTGGCCTGTGGTGGCGTCCACGATACCAGACGTGGAGGTCGTGGATGAGGAGCAGGACGTGGGTCCGGGCCTTGCGGGACTGCTATCTGAGTAACCTCTCGACTTCAGTCGTCGGACACCGGTCCCCCAGTGACAACAGCAACTTTCGGAGGAGCAGGTTCAGCTGTTCGCGCTCGGCTGGATCCAGACCCTCTAGTAGCCGGTTCTCGTTCTTGATGTGGCCTTCGACGACTTGATCGACCAGCTCGCGGCCTTCAGCGGTGAGCGTCAGCAGCAACTGCCGCCGATTGGACGGGTCGACCTCCCGGGTGACGTAGTTGCGTTTGACTAGGTGGTCGATGCGATGCGTCAACGCCGACGAGCCCACCATCGTGACTGCGACCAGGTCCTTGGGCGAAAGCTGGTAGGGGCTTCCCGCGCGCCGCAGAGTGGCCAGGACGTCGAACTCCCACTCCTGCATATCCTGCTCGTTGAAGTACTCGCGGATGCTGCGTGAGACAAGCCTGGTTGCTCGGTGCAGCCGACCTATCGGCGCCATCGCAGTGACGTCCAGTTCTGGGCGCTCTGCAGCCCACTGGGCGAGAAAGGTATCGACCGCGTCGTTAAACATCCGTTGTTGAATCCTTCACTCTCAAACTGTTTGACACTGAGATTAGCACCAGGCTAACCTGGACAAAGTCGTACAGTTCGATTCTAGATAGTTCATATTCAAATTATTAGCTTGCGTACTAGGACGGTGATTCGATGGCGATGTCAGCTCAGGTACACGTCCTTGCCCAGACGAACCAGATACGAGCGATGCACACGATCATTCGCGACCGGCAGGCAACGCGGTCAGATTTCGTCCGCTACTCACGGCGAATAATCCGATTGTTGCTGGAGAGTGGCCTCGATCTGCTGCCTTTTGCTGAGCAGGACGTGACGACTCCGGTTGGCGCGACCTACCGTGGCCTCGCGTTCTCGGCAAAGATCTGCGGCGTCTCGGTGGTGCGCGCAGGCGAGAGCATGGAGGCCGAGCTTCGCGAGCTGCATCCCAGCATCCGGATCGGCAAGATCCTAATCCAGCGGGACAAACAGACCACACTGCCCCGAGCCTTCTACAGCCAGCTGCCCGACGACATCGGCGACCGGCACGTGCTGCTGATGGAGCCGATGCTGGCCACCGCCGGCTCGGCGATCTTGGCCATCGAGCTATTGGCCGAGGCAGGCGTCCGGCCGGACCGCATCGTGCTGGTCAACTTTCTGGCCTCGCCTGCCGGCCTGGAGCGAATCTGCCTGACCCATCCCGAACTCAAGATCGTGACCGCATCGGTAGAGACGGGAATGAACGAGCACGCGTTCATGATCCCTGGCATCGGTGACTTCGGTGACCGCTACTTCGGCACTACAGATTCAGGAACACCTCGATGAGAGCTACCAGTACCAGCGGCCTCAGCCGGGACACTTTGCTGACCGGTTTGGCGCCCGCGGTCTGGGGCAGCACTTACCTCGTCACGACCGAGTTGCTTCCCCCGGATCGTCCACTGCTCGCCTCGACAGTGCGCGCGCTGCCGGCAGGCCTGATCCTGCTTGCCTACGGCCGGATGTTACCGCGCGGGCACTGGTGGTGGCGCGCCCTCGTGCTGGGCACCTTGAACATCGGGGCGTTCTTCTACTTCTTGTTCGTCGCCGCGTACCACCTGCCAGGCGGTGTTGCGGCGTTGGTCGGTTCGGTGCAACCCACGCTGGTGCTACTGCTATCGGTGCCATTGCTGCGGGCCAAGGTCCAGTCGATCCACGTTGTGTCCTGCGTGCTGGGCGCGTTCGGGGTCGCATTGCTGGTGCTACGCCCGCAGGCCGCCCTTGACACCGTCGGCGTATCCGCCGGCCTCGCCGGCGCGGCATGTATGGCGACCGGCATCGTCTTGAGCAAGCGCTGGGGGCGTCCGCCCGGCGTGAGCGTGCTGACCTTCACCAGCTGGCAGCTGACGGTCGGCGGGATGTTGCTGGTCCCCGTCACCCTGACCACCGAAGGTCTGCCGAACCGGATCACCGGACACAACCTGCTCGGCTTCGGCTACCTCAGCATCATCGGCGCGCTGATCGCGTACGCGATCTGGTTCCGGGGGATCGAACGACTGCCCGCCGTTGCCGTCTCGTTCCTCGGCTTCGTCAGTCCACTGGTGGCAACCGCACTCGGCTTCATAGTTCTCGGACAGCGACTGGCCCCATTGCAAGTGGTCGGTGCCCTGGCTGTCTTCACCGCGCTGTTCCTGGCCCAGCCCCGGCAGCGACTCACCTCCCTCTTTCGAGGATCCGAGCATCGGCGCCGCGCGGTTGCCACCCGGACCCCGGCATCGCCTCTCGAATGAATAGATAAGGCTGAAACTAAAATGTCCGCCACCAAGTACATAGTCCGACCACAAGACGCCAATATCAGCGTCAGTCTCACCGATCTCCTCACCCAGCAAGTACAACTGCGGGGCGATCAGATCGCCGTTGTCTCTCACGAGCGACACCTGACTTTCACCGAACTCGACCACGCGAGCAAGCAACTTGCCGGCTACCTCGGGCAACTGGCAGTGACAACCGATGAATGCGTCGGGCTATACCTCGATCCGTCGGTAGAACTCATCACCGGCGCCTGGGGAATCCTTCGGGCCGGCGGCGCCTACCTTCCGCTGGCTCCGGAGTATCCGGAGGAACGGTTGCGGTTCATGCTCGAAGACAGCAGGACGAGGGTGGTCCTGACACTGCCGCACCTGCTCACCCGTGCCCGGGAACTCGTTCCGGAGGGCACTCAGGTCGTGCTGATCGACGATGCCGTCAGCGACCAGGTAGCGCCGCCACGCGTACCGCTGCCCGACGATCTGGCCTACGTCATCTACACCTCGGGCAGCACCGGCCGTCCGAAGGGCGTGATGATCGAGCATCGCAGCATCATGTCCCAGATGCGATGGCTGCACGGCAGCATGGGCCTGGGACCGCAAAGCCACGTGCTGCAGAAGACGCCGATGAGCTTCGACGCCGCCCAGTGGGAGATCCTCGCCCCAGCCGTCGGTGCCCAGGTGGTCGTCGGTACGTCCGGGATCTATCGGGATCCGGCTGGGCTGATCAATACGGTCCGCCAGCACGGCGTCACCATGCTGCAATGCGTCCCCACCTTGCTACAGGCCCTGTTGGAGATGGAGGATTTCCGTTACTGCACCAGTCTGATGACAGTGTTCTCCGGCGGCGAAGCGCTGTCCCGATCACTGGCGCGGCGCTTCTTCGACGAACTGCCATCGACGACACTGGTCAACCTCTACGGCCCCACCGAGTGCACCATCAACGCCACGGCCTGCGTGGTCGATGCCGGTTCCCTCGATCAGGGTTCGGGAATGGTCTCGATCGGAGTGCCGGTCGACAACACTCAGTGCTACATCCTCGACGAGCAGCGACAGCCGGTAGAGATCGGCACTACCGGCGAGCTCTACATCGGTGGCGCCCAACTGGCTCGTGGCTACCTGAATCAGCCAGCGCAGACCGAAGAGAAGTTCCTCCAATCGCCGTTTGTCCCGACCGAACGAATCTATCGGACGGGTGATCTGGCCAGTTGGAACGAGGACGGCAACATCCGGTTCAGCGGGCGCAGTGACAACCAGATCAAGTTGAACGGCTACCGCATCGAACTGGAAGAGATTGCTGTTGCGGTCGAGGAACATACCTGGGTCAAGCACGCCAGCACGATCGTCACCCAGGACGCCCGGACCGGCTCACCGCACCTGATCGCCTGCGTGGAGCTGAATCCGAAGGAAGCAGCGCTGATGGATCAGGGCAGTCACGGAACTCATCACCAGTCCAAATCCAGCAAGCTGCAGGTGAAAGCTCAGCTCGCCAACCCCGGCGTGCGAGCGATCGAGGACTGGGCGGACGTGATCAGGCTTCCCGGCAAACGGGAAACCGAGCGGCAACGCCGCACTGCGTTTGCTCGCAAGACCTATCGCCACTACCAGGACCGCAGCCTCGGCCGGACCGAGTTGCTCAGCCTGCTGGCACCGCCGGATCGTGATCGGACACGGGTCGGCCGACTCGAGAATCTCTCAACCGTCGATCTGGGCCAGGCACTGCGCTGGCTCGGGCAGTTCCACAGCGACCAGCGGCTACTACCCAAGTACTCCTACGCCTCTCCCGGCGCCCTTTACGCCACCCAACTCTATCTCGAGGTTTCCGGTGTGGCCGGCCTGGCCGCGGGCCGCTACTACTACCACCCTGTCGAGCACGCGCTGCTGCTGGTCGGATCCGGCACGACATCGACCGGGCAGGCACGATTGAGTTTTCACTTCGTAGGAGTACACAAAGCCATCGAGCAGGTCTACCGCAACAACATCCGCGAGGTGCTCGAGTTCGAGACCGGGCACATGGTCGGGGTGCTGGAAGACGTGCTGGGCGACTACGGATTGGGTTTGCAACCGAGAACGTATGACGCGGCCGCTCGAGCCGGGTTCCGGCTGGCGGAGCAGGACCATTACCTCGGAAGCTTCGATGTGGGCGACGATCCGGGCCCGATCCGGTTCTCAAACCTCGAGATGCTCGTGCAGGTGCACGACGACCGGGTGACCGGGATGCCGGTCGGCCTCTATTGGTTCCAGGACGCTGAACTGCACCGGATCGGCGATGACATCGTCGAGCAGAAGCACGTGATTGCGATCAATCAGCAGGTGTACCGGCAAGCTGGCTTCGGAATCAGCCTGGTAAGTACTCCGGGCGGACCGGACTGGCTTGACTATCTGCAACTCGGCACCGTCTTGCATCGGCTGCAGACCGCCGGAGCCAAGCTCGGCATCGGACTTATGTCCTCCGGTTACAGCTCCAAGACCGGGCACCCGCAGCCGGCGGCGCGCCGCCTGGACAAGATCCTCGCCGCCACCGATATCACGGCGGGTGCGTCCTACTTTTGCGTCGGCGGTCCAGTCACGCCGGAGCAGGTCCGGAGCGAAGGCATGCACGAGGACGCCGTACACATGAAGGGTCCGGCCGAGATCATCAAGGATGATCTGGCCCGGACGCTGCCCGCGTACATGATCCCGGCGCGAGTGCTGGTACTGAATGAATTACCCCTGACAGCAAACGGAAAAGTCGATCGCCAACTACTGGCGAAATCGGCTGAGTTCAAGGCCGCCGACACTGCGGCACCCTACGTCGAGCCGGCCACCGACTACGAACGATGGCTCGCCCCAGTGTGGGGCGAGGCGTTGAACTACACCAACGTCTCGACCGCGGACGAGTTCTTCTCCGCTGGCGGCAACTCACTGGTCGCGGTGATGTTGGTGAACCGGATCAACCAGGAGTTCGGCACCCGGGTACCACTGCAGGCGATCTTCGAGCATCAGCGACTCTCCAGCCTGGCCCGGCTGGTCGAGGAATGGGTGATCAACGAACGTCCAGACCACCGGCCTGTGTCGAGATTTATTCCACTTCACAAAGGAGCTGGTGCACCGGTGTTCTGCTGGCCGGGGCTCGGCGGATACCCGATGAACCTGCGCCTGCTAGCCGCCTCGCTGTCCTCGGGACGCAGCATCTACGGAATCCAGGCGCACGGCATCAACCCGGGCGAAACGCCGTTTACCAATACCGGGCAGATGGCTGCGGCCGATATCGCTGAACTCAAGCGGCTGCAGCCCAACGGACCGTACACGTTGCTGGGCTATTCCTTCGGCTCCAGGGTGGCCTTCGAGACGGCCTGGCAACTCGAGCAGGCTGGGGATCGGGTCGAGAACCTGTTGCTGGTATGCCCCGGCAACCCATTGATACCTGGTCAGCCGCGCCCGAATCCGGTGCTGGCTCGCCGGGCGGCCTACGACGACCCGACCTACCTGCGGATCTTGTTCTCGGTCTTCAGCGGCACCACCTCGGGCCCCGCGGCCGAGGAGTGCCTGCGCCTCGTGGTCGATGAGAGTTCATTCGTCAGGTTCATGAACCGCGAGCTGCCCGGCCTCGACGAGGCGACCATTCGCCGAATCATCACGATTGTCAGCCTGACCTACGGATTCGATTACACCTTTGCCGAGCTGGCCGAACGAAGGCTGGACGCACCGATCACGATAGTCAAGGCGGCCGGTGACGACTACTCCTTCCTCGATCGCAGCTCGGACTATTCGGCTAGCCCACCCACGCTGATCGAGCTGGGCGCCGATCACTACGCGGTCCTGCGCGAGTCCGGCGTCGGCGAGCTGGCTGCGGCTTTGAGGCCGGTGCTCTGACCGACAATTTCGTAACTGCCAATGAATAGTAGGGATTCTTAATGCCACACATCAATATCAAGCACTTCCCACCAGAGCTCACCGACCAGCAGAAGGACCAATTGGCGGCCGAACTCACCGAGCTCGTAGCGCGCAGGCTGGCCACGTATCCAGATGCGATCTCGATCGCGCTCGAGGCCGTCCCTGCGCAGGACTGGCAGTCGACGGTCTACGAGCCGGAGATCGAAGCGCGGTCGGCGCTGCTGATCAAGTCGCCGAACTACCGGGCCGAATGAGGAGCAGGCTATGAAACCGCCGATAGTGGTGAGTACGGAGATCGCCGCCGCGCTGCAGGACCGAAACCCGGTCGTTGCCCTGGAATCCAACGTAATCACGCACGGCCTGCCCTATCCCGACAATGCGGCTACCGCTATTCGGGTACAGGAGGCGGTCCGATCCTCCGGCGCCGTCCCAGCCACTATCTGCATCGAGGACGGCGCGATCCGGATCGGCATGTCCGAGGCCGACATCGAACGCTTCGCCAACACGGCGGGCATCGGCAAGGTCGGCAGCAGGGATATGGGTATTGTGCTGGCTCGCGGCGACATGGGGGCCACCACTGTCGCCTCGTCGGTGATCGCCGCCGACCTGGTCGGGATCGCGTTCTTCTCCTCGGCCGGGATCGGCGGCGTCCACCGCGGCGCCCAGCAAACGATGGATATCTCAGCCGACCTGATCCAGTTCACCCGATCACGGGTCGCGGTGGTGAGCGCCGGCGCAAAGATGATCCTCGATCTCGGCCTGACGCTAGAACACCTCGAGACGCAATGCGTACCTGTAGTGGCCTATCGTTCGGATGATTTCCCTGCCTTCTACTGCGTCAGTTCCGGGCACCGGAGCCCGCACCGGCTGGACGACCCCGCGATGGTTGCCGCCGCCGTCGAGGCCCATTGGTCCCTCGGAAACCATAACTCGTTCCTGATCACGTCCCCGGTCGACCAGCGGGAGGCGATCGACGCGGCCGAGGTGGAATCGGCGATCTCGTCCGCGATCGATGCTGCGGCGCGTGACGGCGTAAGCGGTCCGGCGGTGACCAAATACATCATGCAATACGTGGACCGAGCGACCGACGGCCGAGCGGCCCAGGCCAACAGCGCGGTGTTGGTCTCCTGCGCGCGGGTTGCCGGCGAGCTTGCGGTGGCACATGCCGAGTACCGCCGTAAACGGAGTGAATGCGCATGACCAAGCTGGTGATCTTCGATCTCGACGGGACCCTGATCGACACGCCAATAGGCATCGTCGATACGTTTCAGGAGGTCTTTCGACAGTTCGAGCTGCCTACCTGCGAACGCGCGGCGATCCGAGCAACGGTGGGCATGCCGCTGACCCGCGCCTTCGGACAGCTACTGGAACTGACCGAGGAGGACCAAATCGTACGGGCCGCCGTCAGCCAATACCAGCAGTCCTTCCGCCAGGTGGTACTGCCACGGGCGGCCGAACTGGTGTTTCCCGGCGTGCCTGAGGGGCTGGCCGCGTTACGGTCGGACGGGTTGGTTCTCGCAGTGGCGACAAGCAAGTTCCGGGCCAACGCTGACGCGTTGCTGGCGGCGGCCGGCCTGCTGGACGAGTTCGACTTGGTGGTGGGTGCCGACGAGGTCAGCCAGCCCAAACCCGACCCCGAGATGGGACGGCTGGTACTTGCCAATCTGGCGATCGATCCGGCGGACGCGATCATGGTCGGCGACACCACCCACGATCTGCTGATGGCCCAGGCGGCCGGGATACCGTCGATCGCGGTGACCTACGGCGTCCACGACCTCGGACTGCTGAACACCGTTCGGCATGCCTACGTCGCGGATTCCTTCGACGAGGTCATCTCATCGGTCCGGCGCGCCGCGGCGGCTTCGCGCTTTGCCAAGAAGTCGCGGCGCTGACCGCACGACACACCGCAGCTGCGCGGTATCTCCTAACGGTGAACCCCACTGTGTCACCCCACTTGGCCGGGATCCCGTCCGCGAGAGCGGCGGCAGGCCCAGCCGATCCGGTGGGAGAAGCCGCGGATACCAACCGGCCTGCTGTGTCTGCCAGCCTGTCGAGGCTGTCCTCGATCGCATACGGGCCGAGGCACGCTCCGCGTCCGGATCACCGGCCACGACACGTTCTCACGCCGCCGTGCGGAGATTCCGAGGCGACTCACGGCCGTGTACGAGTGGGAATGCCGAGTCCCGCGCTGCGTCGGTCATCTTCGTTCTCAGCACGATGCGCCAGGCACTGTTACGGGTATCCGCCGGTAGGCCAGTAGGTGGCGACACAAGGGTTCTGCGCTGTCGGCCCCGCGGGACCAGGCGCTGTCGGCACGCACCTGACCACGCCTGAGGCCTCGCCCCTCGGCCGCGGACCCGATCTCCCCGCCGAGTCTTGGCGACGAGCTGATTTAATCCAATTATACCGTTAGCCTTTTAAGCTCCTGTACGAATGGCCTGTTCGTGCGAGAGAGGCTGCTCTTTTCAACCTGGGCAGCCCTGGACTTCGTGCCAACAGCTCGGCCTACGGCCGATCCCGCGCCATGGCCGTCGACAGCGAGCACGCTGCCGGCACGGAAGGGTCGTGCTGATCAATCCGTATGCGCTCCGCAGTGGCGCGCAAGGTCGATCACCCAGCACGATGCGATCGTGGCGATGAGTGTGTAGGTCCGAGGGGTACCTCGCGGGTGCATAGTATGCCCACGGGATGTTCGGCGGGGCAGTCCTCGGCGCTCTCACGGCGGGCGAACGCCCGGCACTAAGGCCTGCCGTTCGCGCCGCCGGGGTGGGCATGAGCGTCGTGATCGTGGCCCGCCCGTCACGCTTGGCACACCCGAACGCCCGATGCGCACGCATCCAAAGCAGATGATCCATCCCTGACGAAAGGAAACGCTCATGGCACGGGTTGCGGTAACAGGTAGCAGCGGCAAGCTGGGACGGGCGGTTGTCGATCACCTCCTCGAGCACGGCTGGGACGTCGTCGCCCTCGACCGAACCCCCTCGCCGAGGGCGGACGTCGTCTCCTCAGTCGTCGACCTGACCGACTTCGGCCAGGCGGTGCAAGCCTTGACTGGGATCGACGATCGCCATGACGGTGTCGATGCGCTGGTGCACCTGGCAGCGATACCGGCACCAGGATTACGGACGAACGCGGCGACCTTCGCCAACAATATGACGGCCTCGTACAACGCCTACACCGCAGCGTTGCACGCCGGCGTCCGCAAGATCGTCTGGGCTTCCAGCGAGACAGTTCTCGGCCTGCCGTTCGACGAACCGCCGCCCTACGTCCCGGTCGATGAGGAGTACCCGCCTCGTCCCAACAGCACGTACTCACTGGTGAAAACTCTTGAGGAGGAACTCGCTCGACAGCTGTGCCGCTGGCACCCGGACCTGTCGATGATCGGCCTGCGGTTCAGCAACGTGATGTACCCCGAGGACTACGCGCAGTTCCCCGGCTACGACGACGATCCGCACCTGCGCAAGTGGAACCTGTGGGCCTACATCGACGCCCGCGACGGCGCACAGGCTGTGCGCCGCGCCCTCGAACACGAGGCGGTCGGAACCGACGTATTCATCATCGCCAATGGCGACACCGTGATGTCGCGTCCCAACGCGGCCCTGCTCGACGAGGTCTTCCCCGGCGTACCGCGCACACGGCCGATCGCGGAGCACGAGACGCTGCTGTCGATCGACAAGGCCCGGCGCGTCCTCGGCTACGAACCCGAACACACCTGGCGCACCGGCATCTAGTTGTCGAGCGGGGACGCTCTCTCCCCTTTCATTTATAGCAGAGTCCGGCCGCGCTCATGAGCGTCAAAAATTTGATCTAAGGTCACGAGCCTCAAGATCGGAGCTGATGACGTGAACCCCCTGATCACTAGCGCTACCAGCGCGTTCGACCTTCCTGACCACCTCTCCCCCAAGGCCGCCCCGGCGCTGATCGCCGGCGATGAACAGCACTTCGCGGCGATCGCCGCGAGCCTGGCGCAGTCGATCGCCGAGCTGTCCGACCGCCTCGATGCCGAGCGCAAGGCGCCCGGTGGCAGCGGTGAGGCAGCGCTGAACCGGGACTTGGAAATCCACCGGCTGACCGCACGGCTACGCGCCCTGCGTCGCTTCGGTTTGGACCTGTGCCTCGGGCACATCGTCAGCGCGGACAGCCCCGAGCCGGTGTACATCGGGCGGCTTGGCCTCACCGACAGCGCCGGCCGCCGGGTGCTGCTCGACTGGCGTTCCCCCGCGGCTGAACCGTTCTTCGGCGCGACTCATGCCAACCCGATGGGTCTGGTAAGCCGCCGCAGGTATCGCTGGAGCGCAGGAAAGATCAATGATTACTGGGACGAGGTGTTCACCGCCGACGGGCTACAGGGGCACGCCGCGTCGCTGGATGACCAGTCCGCCTTCATTGCCAGCCTGGGCAGCAACCGCTCAGCCCGGATGCGCGACGTGCTCGGCACCATCCAGGCCGACCAGGACGCCATCATTCGCGCGGGATCGGCCGGCGCCCTGGTCGTCGACGGTGGTCCGGGCACCGGCAAGACCGTTGTCGCGCTGCACCGCTCCGCCTACCTGCTCTACTCCGACCCGCGGCTGGGTCACCGCCGAGGCGGCGTGCTGTTCGTCGGCCCACACCAGCCCTACCTGAACTACGTGGCTGACGTGCTGCCCAGCCTCGGCGAGGAAGGTGTGCAAACCTGCACCCTGGCCGATCTGGTCGCCGAGGGAGCCATCGCGGCGACCGAGGCGGACCCGAAGGTGGCCCGGTTGAAGTCGTCGGCGAACCTGGTCAAGACGATCGAGACCGCCGTCCGGTTCTACGAGGAACCGCCAAGCAAGGGTATGACGGTCACCACCCCGTGGTCTGACCTTCGACTGACCGCCGACGACTGGACCGAGGCCTTCGAAGCGGCAGAACCCGGCACACCGCACAACGAGGCGCGCGACCAGGTCTTCCAGGAGTTGCTCGCGATCCTGCTGGACAAGCACGACGACAATGACGATGACGGCGATGCCTCGCCCCAGCTGGTCCGGAGATCCTTGCTGCAGAACGAGGAACTGCTCACCACCTTCAACCGCGGGTGGCCGCTGATCGAAGCGGCCGACCTGGTCGCAGACCTATGGTCGGTTCCCGCCTACCTGCGCAAGTGCGCTCCCTGGCTCAGCTCCGAGGACGTCCTGGCGCTGCAG
>JALYVK010000008.1:41614-42532 GCA_030853265.1 Actinomycetota bacterium | reverse complement strand
ACGCCCAGGCCTGGACGGTGTCGGACCTGCCGCTGCTGGACGCGGCGCGGCAGCGACTCGGCGACCCGCAGGCGTCCCGGCGTCGGCGCCGTCACGAGGCCACCGCCGCGGCCGAGCAGGAGCAGATGTCGATGGTCGTGGACGACCTGATCGCGGCCGATGATTCCGAGATGCTGGTGATGTCGATGCTGCGCGGACAGGATGCCAAGAACAACCTGGTCAACGAAGCCGCACTGCCCAGCGCAGACCCGGATCTGCTGGCCGGCCCGTTCGCGCACATCGTGGTGGACGAGGCCCAGGAACTGACCGACGCCGAGTGGCAGATGTTGCTGCTGCGCTGCCCGTCCCGCAGCTTCACCATCGTCGGTGACCGGGCCCAGGCCAGGCACGGGTTCACCGAGTCGTGGTCCGAACGGCTCGAACGAATCGGGCTCGACCACGTCAACCACGCCACCCTGAACATCAACTACCGGACGCCGGCAGAGATCATGACCGAAGCCGAGCCGATCATCCGGGCGGTGCTGCCGGACGCCAATGTGCCAACCTCGATCCGCAGCAGCGATATCCCGGTGGTACACGGATCTACCGCGGAAATAAGCCAAATCCTCGACAGCTGGCTGGCCGCGCACGCTGACGGGATCGGCTGCGTCATCGCCGCCAAGGACACCGGCGGGCCGACCTTCCACGACCAACCCCGCGTCCGGTCGCTGACCCCGGAGCTGTCCAAGGGACTCGAGTTCGACCTGGTCGTGCTCATCGACCCAGAATCGTTCGGCACCGGCACCGGCATCGAAGGAGCGGTCGATCGCTACGTCGCGATGACCCGAGCGACCCAGCAACTGGTCATCCTCACCAGCGCCTGATGTCGGCCAGGCTCGTCGAGCTCGGATAAAAGCGAAGTCCGGGTCGGCCCACGAG
>JALYVK010000008.1:0-41604 GCA_030853265.1 Actinomycetota bacterium | reverse complement strand
GCCCACGAGAGGCCGACCCGGACGTCGGGATCAGGCAGATCGGGCTACGTCGTACCGGTCGAGATCCATAACCTTGTCCCACGCGGCAACGAAGTCGCCCACGAACTTCTGCTGCGCGTCGTTGCTCGCGTAGACCTCAGCGATCGCGCGCAGTTCGGAGTTGGAGCCGAAGACCAGATCGTTGCGGGTACCGGTCCAGGTCACCTCACCGGTGACCTGGTCGCGGCCCTCGAAGGTCTCCTCAGAGCCGTCCGTCGGCTTCCATTCGATACCCAGGTCGAGCAGATTCACGAAGAAATCATTGGTCAGCGACTCCGGTGACTTGGTAAGGACACCGAGCGCGGACTTGTCGTAGTTCGCGTTCAGCACCCGCAGGCCACCCACCAGGACGGTCAGCTCGGGAGCGCTCAGGGTCAACAGGTTTGCCCGGTCGAGCAGCAGATACTCCGCCGGCAGTCGGTGACCCTTGCCGAAGTAGTTGCGGAACCCGTCCGCGGTCGGCTCCAATGCGGCGAAGGACTCCACATCGGTCTGCTCCTGCGAGGCGTCGGTACGTCCCGGGGTGAAGGGAACCACCACCTCGTGGCCGGCGTTCCTGGCGGCCTGCTCGACTCCGGCGCAGCCGCCGAGCACGATCAGGTCGGCGAGGGACACCTGCTTGCCACCGGTCTGCGCTCCGTTGAAGGCCTGCTGGACACCTTCCAGCGTCCGCAGCACAGTCGCCAGCTCGTCGGGGTTGTTGACCTCCCAGCCACTCTGGGGCTCCAGGCGAATACGGCCGCCGTTCGCCCCGCCGCGCTTGTCGCTGCCGCGGAACGTCGACGCCGAGGCCCACGCGGTCGCGACCAGCTGCGAGACCGACAGCCCCGAGGCCAGCAGCTGACCCTTGAGGGCGGCGATGTCCGCCGCTCCGATCAGCTCGTGGCTGACGGCCGGGACCGGGTCCTGCCACAGCAGGGTCTCCTGCGGGACGAGCGGGCCGAGATAGCGCTGGATCGGCCCCATGTCGCGGTGCGTGAGCTTGTACCAGGCGCGGGCGAAGGCGTCGGCGAACTGGTCCGGGTGCTCGTGGAAGCGTCGCGAGATCGGCTCGTAGATCGGGTCGAACCGCAGCGCGAGGTCGGTCGTCAGCATGGTCGGCGGACGCACCAGCGAGCCGTCCTCAGGATCGGGCACGGTGTTGGCTCCGGCGCCGTCCTTCGGTTGCCACTGGTTCGCGCCCGCCGGGCTCTTCGTCAGTTCCCACTCGTAGCCGAACAGGTTGTCGAAGAAGCTGTTGCTCCACTGGGTCGGGGTGGCCGTCCAGGTCACTTCGATCCCGCTGGTGATGGCGTCGCGGCCCTTGCCGCTGCCGAAGCTGTTCTTCCAGCCGAAGCCCTGCTCCTCGATGGCCGCACCCTCGGGCTCAGCACCGACGTACTGATCCGGATCGGCCGCGCCGTGGGTCTTGCCGAACGTGTGGCCGCCGGCGATGAGGGCGACCGTTTCCTCGTCGTTCATTGCCATCCGCAGGAACGTCTCGCGGATGTCGCGGGCCGAGCCGAGCGGGTCCGGGGTGCCGTTGGGGCCTTCCGGGTTGACGTAGATGAGGCCCATCTGGACGGCGGCCAGCGGGTTCTCGAGCTGGCGGTCACCGGTGTAGCGCTCATCGCCGAGCCAGGTGTCCTCGGGACCCCAGTAGACGTCCTCGTCGGGCTCCCAGACGTCCTCGCGGCCGCCGGCAAAGCCGAAGGTGGTGAAGCCCATCGACTCCAGCGCACAGTTGCCGGTGAAGACCATCAGGTCGGCCCAGGACAGCGAGCGACCGTACTTCTGCTTGACCGGCCAGAGCAGCCGGCGCGCCTTATCGAGGTTGCCGTTGTCGGGCCAGCTGTTGAGGGGTGCGAAGCGCTGCATGCCGGCACCGGCACCGCCCCGGCCGTCCTGGATGCGGTAGGTGCCTGCGCTGTGCCACGCCATCCGGATGAAGAGCGGCCCGTAGTGGCCGAAGTCGGCCGGCCACCAGTCCTGCGAGGTGGTCATCACCTGCTCGATATCGGCCTTCAGCACGCCCAGGTCGACGGTCTTGAACGCCGTGGCGTAGTCGAAATCCGCGTCCATCGGATTGGCTACAGCGGGGTGCTTGCGAAGGATCTTCAGGTTGAGCTGGTTCGGCCACCACTCACGGTTCCCGGCGCCCTCGGTCGGGTGATACGGGCGATCACTTGCGACCGGGCAGCGGCCTTCGAACTCCTCCGAGTTCATGTCTCCTACTGCTGCATCATGGTTTTCAGACACGGGAAATCCTTCCGGGATCTAGGGGCGAAGCTTAAGAAACTTTGGCGGTAGAGCAGTCGGGGCACTGGCCCCAGTAGGTGACCTCGGCCTCGTTGATCGCGAAGCCATGGTCATCGGACGCGGTCAGGCATGGCGTGTCGCCGACGGCGCAATCGACATCGGCTATCGCACCGCACGACCGGCACACGACGTGGTGATGGTTGTCCCCGACCCGAGACTCGTAGCGGGCCACCGAGCCTGCCGGCTCGATACGGCGCACCAGACCTGCGGTCGTCAGCGCCCGCAGCACGTCATAGACGGCCTGGTGGGATACCTCGCCGAGCTCCTCGCGCGCGAGACCGATGATCTGGTCCGTGTCGGCGTGTGGGTGCTCGTACACCACGTTCAGCACCGTCACCCTGGGACGCGTTACTCGCAGCGCGGCCCCACGCAGCAGGTGCTCGGCGTCCGAGGTCGTGGGCATGTGGCGAAGTATTGCCGATTTTCTTGAATCAATCAAGATAAGCCGCAGCTTGCACCGCGGCCGGCAAGGTCCGGGATCGCTCCGGAGCGGATTACGCTGACCACCCGATGACCTCTCACCTGCACGCGCTCTGTGTCGATGCGAACGACCCACTGCGTCTCGCGCGCTTCTGGGCCGGCGTCCTGAGCTGGGAACTGGCCGACGATCCGCACGACGGCATCGCGCTGCTGCCCAGCGACGACACCGGGATCCGGATCAGATTTCTTGCGACCCAGGAGCAGAAAGCCGGCCAGAACCGGATGCATTTCGACCTGACCAGCACGTCGCTGGAGGATCAGCAACAGACCGTAGCCAGGTCGCTCGAACTCGGTGCCCGGCACCTCGACATCGGTCAGCTGCCGGAGGAAGGGCATGTAGTGTTGGCCGACCCGGAAGGCAATGAGTTCTGCGTCATCGAACCGGGCAACAACTTTCTTGCCGACTGCGGCTTCATCGGAGCACTCGCCTGCGAAGGCTCGCAGGAGGTCGGCTACTTCTGGAGCCAAGCACTGGGCTGGCCGTTGGTCTGGGACCAGGACCAGGAGACCGCGATCCGCTCACCGCAGGGCGGTCCGAAGATCACCTGGGGCGGTCCCCCACTCACGCCGAAGACCGGGAAGAACCGCCTGCACTTCGACATCGCTGTCCCGATCGACTGTGATCAGCACGCGGAACTCGACCGTCTCGTCTCCCTCGGCGCGACTCGCATCGACCTCGGTCGGGGCGAGGTCGACCGGCTGGTGCTGGCCGATCCCGATGGCAACGAGTTCTGTGTACTAACCCCTCGCTAGCCGTACCGGGCAGTTTGTTTCCGAAGAATCCTGCCTGCTCAACGCTGTCCGCGGTCGAGACGGCGCTGCCCCCGGCTAGGTGTCCCGGCAAGCCGGGCACTTTCGGTAATCAATTGCAGGGCAACAGCTTCGGTCGTGGCTGCCGCCCGGTCGGCGCGGCGGCCCAGTTCGGCGTGGGCATCGTCGGGCAAGTGGCCTCGTTCGATGAGGATGCCCACCCCTTGATTGAGGTGGATCTGGTGCCGCAACCGGGCTGATTCGTCCCACCGAGTGGGGAAATCATCGAGTACCAGGTCCTGCGGACGTAGCGCGAGCGCGTGCGTCAGGTCGGCGGCAAGGTCGGTGAACGCCCCCGGTCTGGCCGCGTAGACAACGATGACGCTGCCTGGTTCAACCACGATCACGCTTCCCAGGACGAGCGTTGCGGTGGTGGCGATGTCGCTTGCGGCGATGGAATCCAGGGTGGTCATCGAGATCGACCGGCCGCCGGTCACCATCGTGATGCTCAGGCCGAGATAGGAGTCGACGGCCTCCGCCAAGGCTTCGATCAGGGCGCTGAACAGGGTCACCAGATCGACGTCGGATGGGTCGAGTGCCTCGGTGAGTTTCCGCAAATCCGAAACCAGTGCAGCGGGTAAGCGCATTGGGTAACTTCCGGGCGTCCCGATCGCTGAACAGTGGTGCCATGTCCGCGGTCGGCAGGACGCGTTCCGCAGGACCAAGGCCAAGAGGCGGGTCGGGTCCCGGTTCTTACGGCGTCAGTACCCTCGACGCTACGCGCTCAAAGCTGAAGCAGCCAGGGCGCCGCGGTCAATCGGCTAGGTGTCCAGATGCCGGGCACGGGCTCGGCGCACGGCTTCGTCCAACACCTGCTGCGCCATCACCGACAGTTTCCGATTGTCGGCTTGACTCATCACCTTCAGCCGAGCGATCGCCTCGTCGGGAGTGCAACCCGTCCGGCTCATCAGGACTCCGATGGCCTGATCGATAACCGCCCGGTTGGTCAACGCCGTCTGCAAGTGGGTGGCCAGCCGACGGGCCTGCGCCAGCACCTGCGCGTTCTGCACCGAGATGGCGGCCGGGATGGCAAACAACTCGCCGAGTTCGACGGCCCGATCGTCGAAGGCGTTCTTCGCCCGAGCGTAGACATTCAGCGCTCCGACCACCTGGTCACCGGCCAGCAGCGGCAACGACAGGGCACTGTGCACGCCGAGCCGGCCGACCCGGGGTCCGAATCGTGGCCACTGCCGGTCGGAGCTGAGGGAGCCAGACCGGACGGTGCAGCGGTCGGTTGCCGCCGTGATGCAGGGCCCCTCGCCGATGCCGTACTGGATCGCGTCCACCTCTCGAACGAAATCGGCGCTAGAGACCACGGTATCGGTGCCCTGCTGCTCCAACAGGGTCAAGCCAGCCCCGTCCGCGCCGGGGATCGCCAGCACCGCGAAGTCCGCGACATGCCGCAGCATGCCCTCCAAACCCGACTGGCCGTGGCCCATCACCAGGCGCGACAGGCCAGCGAGGGACTCCCGAAGATCGACGTCATCGGCAGGTACCCGCGACAATTCGCGGAGAGGGTCCGTCCCGTCCGCATCGTGAGGTGGACCTGGGGTTGCTTGCGTCATGACCGTCTCCACGCCACTATCCGACTCCGGCTTGTGATGCTAGCCGTCAGCGCTGTGGACGAGCCACCTCGGCATCCCTCAGCCGGCCGAGCTGACCGCCGCCCGGCGCAACGGAGCGCCCAGTGAATTGAGGTGTCGGATCGCGGCCACATAGGAACCGATCAATGAGGTTTCGCAATAAGGGATCTGCAGTTCCCCGCAGTAGAGCCGGACGACCGACTGGGCATGGCGCAGCGAGCCGCGCGGCATGTTGGGAAACAGATGATGCTCGATCTGGTAATTGAGCCCGCCCAGCAGCAGATCGGTGAACACCCCGCCCCGGACATTGCGCGAGGTCAGCACCTGACGCCGCAGGTAGTCCAGCTCGTCCTCCGCGCGCAGGATGAGCATCCCCTTGTGATTCGGGGCGAAGGAGCAGCCCATGTAGAAACCCCAGACACCCTGATGGATGGCGACGAAGATCGCCACCTTCAGGGGCGACATGACCAGCGACAGGGCGCCCAGGTAAACGACAACGTGCAGGGTGAGCAACGCCAGTTCGGCCAACCGGCTGCCGCCCCGGGTGCTGCGGGTGCCACCGGGGCGCAGCGACAGCAGGCTGGCCAGGTGCAGGTTAAGACCCTCCAGGGTCAGCAACGGGAAGAACAACCACGCCTGACGACGGATGATCGCCTGGCCGAAACGGCCGGTACGCCTCGCGACCTGCCCGGTCGTGAAAGCCAACACCCCGTCCCCGATGTCGGGATCGTGGTCTTCCTTGTTGGGATTGGCGTGATGGCGGTTGTGTTTGCCGACCCACCAACCGAAACTCAGACCCACCAACAGGTTTCCGACCAGTTGCCCGAATAGGTCGTTGGCCCGACGACCGGTAAAGATCTGCTGGTGGCCGCCGTCATGGCCGAGGAACGCGACCTGGGTGAATGCGATGCCGAGAACCACAGCCAGCACGGTCTGCAGCCACGAGTCACCGAGCCACAGGATGGCCAGCCAGGTGGCCGCGTAGAAAGCTCCGGTCAGCCCGAGCCGGCGAGCATAGGACCACGGTCGGCGATCGAGCAGACCGGCCGCGCGAACCAATTTTCCCAATGCCGCGTACTCACTGCCCCGGGTGGCAACCGGATCGGCGATTGTCGGCGCGGTCATCGCCAGCTCCGAGCCTGCGAAGGCGCCGGCCACGATCGCTGCTGAGGACGGCAGCGGTACAAGCCATGAAGGGCGGACGAAAATGGAGTGTTCACGGGGGTATCCCAACCGGAAGTCACTGAGGATGTCCGGCGACGAGCTGGTGCTCACAACACTGCCACCGAAGAGGACAGCGCTATCCGAACTGGCTGGGGTCCAACCAAGTCAACAGTAACCCGCCACGCCGAGAAAGCCATACCAGGACGCCGCGTTAGATTCACAGGTGTGAGTCTTCATATGAGCCCGGACGAGTTCCGCAAGCACGGCCGCGAGGTCATCGACTGGATCGCCGACTACTACGAGCGGATCGAGTCGTTCCCGGTGCTCTCCCAGGTCGAGCCCGGCGACATCAGGGCCGGGCTGCCGGTCGAGCCGCCGGAGCACGGGCAGGGCTTCGACGGGGTGCTGGCGGACCTGGACCGGGTGATCATGCCCGGCATCACGCACTGGCAGCACCCGTCCTTCTTCGCCTATTTTCCGGCCAGCGCCACTGGGCCGGCCATCCTCGGCGACCTGTTGGCCTCTGGCCTGGGTGTGCAGGGCATGCTCTGGGCCACCTCGCCGGCCGCCACCGAACTCGAAACCCAGATGCTCGACTGGCTGGGCCGGCTGCTCGACCTGCCCACCGCGTTCCGCTCGGATACTGCCGGCGGCGGGGTGATCCAGCATTCGGCCTCGGACGCGGCCCTGGTGGCGCTGCTTGCCGCCCTGCACCGGGTCAGCGATGGGAGCACCGAGACGGCCGGGGTGAGCAGCGGCAAGTACACCGTCTACACCTCGGCGCAGACCCACTCATCGGTAGAAAAGGCTTGCCGGATAGCGGGAATCGGCTCCGGGGCGCTGCGCAAGCTGGCCGTCGACCCGGTCACCCTGGCCGCCCGTCCGGACCACCTGGCCGAGTTGCTGGCCGCCGATCAGGCCGCCGGCTACACCCCGGCGCTGGTGGTCGCCTCGATCGGCGCGACCGGCACCGGGGCGATCGATCCGGTCGGCGAGCTCGGCCGGCTGGCTCGTGAGTACGGCGCCTGGCTGCACGTCGACGCGGCCTGGGCCGGCGTGGCTGCCGTCTGCCCCGAGCTGCGCTGGATCAATGCCGACGTCGAATCAGCCGATTCCTACTGCACAAACCCACACAAGTGGCTGCTCACCAACTTCGACTGCACGGCGTTCTGGGTGGCCGATCGAGCCGCGCTGATCGGTGCGCTGTCGATCCTGCCGGAATACCTGCGCAACTCGGCCACCGAATCCGGCGAGGTGTTCGACTACCGCGACTGGCACGTCCCGCTCGGTCGCCGGTTCCGGGCGTTGAAACTCTGGACGGTGCTGCGCTGGTACGGCGCCGACGGCCTGCAGGCCCACATCCGCGGCCACGTTCGACTGGCCCAGGACTTCGCGTCCTGGGTGGCGGCCGACGAGCGCTTCGAGCTGCTGGCACCACACCCGCTCGCGCTGGTCACCTTCGCGCTGCGAGCCGGCGACGAGGCCACCCGCACCGTGCTCGAAGCGGTCAACGCATCCGGCGAGGCCTACCTGACCCACACCCTGGTGAACGGCCGGTACGCGATCCGGATGGCGATCGGCGCGGTGCTCACCGAGCGCCGGCACGTCGAAGCGGCCTGGCAGTCGATCACCAGCCGGCTGTAGGGCGCTGGGATCAGCCGTTGGGCAGCCGGATCATGCCCTCCTGCGCCACGCTGACCACCAGCCGGCCGTCCCGGGCGAAGAACCGTCCGGTGGCCAGCCCCCGACCACCGGAGGCCGACGGCGAGGACGACTCGTAGAGGAACCAGTCATCGGCCCGGAACTGCCGGTGAAACCACATCGCGTGATCCAGTGAGGCCATGCTGATCGGATCCAGCCGGGCCGCCATCCCGTGGTGGATGAGCACCGAGTCGAGCAGGTTCAGATCCGAGGCGAAGGTGACCACGCACACGTGCAGCGTCGGGTCATCGGGCAGCACTCCGTCCGCCTTCATCCAGATCCGGTGCGGCTGGTTCTCCCGCGGCCCCAGGCCACGCTGAACCCACGGCGGATCGTCGACGTAGCGGATATCGAAGGCCTGAGGCAGCCGGGCCATGAACTCGGTCAGCTCGGGAAAGCCCGCCAGCCGCTCAGCCATCGTCGGCAGGTCTTCCGGAGCCGGCACCTGCGGCATCGCGCGCTGGTGGTCGATGCCGCCCTGTTCGAGCTGGAAGGACGCCGACAGGGTGAAGATCGGCTTGCCATGCTGGATCGCCGTCACCCGGCGTACCGAGAACGACCGGCCGTCCCGGATCCGTTCGACCAGGTAGACGATCGGGATCGCCGGATCGCCCGCCCGGATGAAGTAGGAGTGCAGCGAGTGCACGGTGCGCTCCGGCTCGACTGTGCGGGTGGCTGCCACCAGCGCCTGGCCGGCGACCTGGCCACCGAAAACCCGCTGCATCGAGACGTTCGAGCTCGCGCCACGGAAGATGTCCTGCTCGATCGGTTCGAGATCGAGCAACGCGACCAGGCCGTCCACCACGACCTGCCCGCGCAGACCGGCGCTGTCGTTCACTTCAGCCTCATCGTTCACTTCAGCATTGTCGTTCAACTCAGCATCGTCGTTCAACTCAGCGGTCACGTTGCAGGATGTCCCCGATGTGATGGACCCGGATCGTGTTGGTGGTACCGGGCGTCGAGGGCGGCGTGCCGGCGACGATGACGACCAAGTCGTCCGGTCGGCAGACCCGCTGGGCCAGCAGCGCCGAATCCACCTGCCGGACCATTTCGTCGGTGGTCTGCACCGTCCACACCCGGTGTGCCTCGACTCCCCAGGACAGCGCCAGCTGGCGTTGCACGGCCTCTTCGGGGGTGAAGGCCAGCACCGCGGCGTGCGCGTGCAGCCGGGCCAGCCGGCGGGCGGTGTCACCACTCTGGGTGAACGCGACCAGCGCGGTGGCGCCGAGCGATTCGGCGATCTCCTTGGCAGCCTTGGAGATCACCCCGCCGGGCGTGCGTGGATCGTGCAACAGCTCGGCCACGTCCACCGTCGACTGCTCGACCGAGACGATGATCCGGGACATGGTGGCCACCGCCTGCACCGGGTAGGTGCCGACGCTGGTTTCACCCGACAGCATCACCGCATCCGCGCCGTCGAGCACCGCGTTCGCAACGTCGGACGCCTCGGCCCGGGTGGGCCGGGAGTGGCTGATCATCGACTCGAGCATCTGGGTCGCCACGATCACCGGCTTGGCGTTGTCCCGGCAGATCGCGATGGCCTGCTTCTGCACCATCGGCACCTGTTCGAGCGGCATCTCCACGCCCAGGTCGCCGCGGGCCACCATCACCCCGTCGAAGGCGAGCGTGATCTCGACCAGTCGCTCGACGCCCTCGGGCTTCTCGATCTTGGCGATCACCGGACGGCGGATGCCGACCCGATCCATCACCTCGTGCACCAGCTTGATGTCATCGGGCGAGCGGACGAACGACAGCGCGATCCAGTCCACGCCCAGTCGCAACGCGAACTCCAGGTCCGCGATGTCCTTCTCGCTCAGGGCCGGCACGCTGACCGCGACACCGGGCAACGACAGCCCCTTGTTGTTGCTGACCACCCCGCCCTCGCTGACGTCGCACACCACGTCGGTGCCGTCCTCGACCGCGACCGCGACCAGCGCGACGTTGCCGTCATCGACCAGTAGCCGGTCGCCGGGTTTGACGTCCTCGGCGAGCTGCTTGTACGTGGTGGACACCCGGTCGTGGTCGCCCTCGATGTCCTCGACGGTGATCCGGACCCGCTCGCCGGTCGCCCACATCACCGGGCCGTCGGCGAACCGGCCGAGCCGGATCTTCGGGCCCTGCAGGTCGGCCAGGGTGGCCACGTTCCGGCCGGCGGCCTTGGCCGCCTCGCGTACCCCGTGGAACCGTGCGGCGTGGTCGGCATGCTCGCCGTGGCTGAAGTTCAGCCGAGCCACGTCCATCCCTGCCTCGACCAGGGCGCGGGTACGCTCCGGCGGGTCGGTAGCAGGGCCGAGGGTGCAGACGATCTTCGCGCGACGGGTCACATCAGCCAACCTTAAACGTTACCGGCCAGTGTTGGTAAGGCGGCGGGGTCCTCACCGTCGAGCCGCCGCCATCACCGCGTCATCGACGTCGACGCCGTCGGCCTCGGCCCGCCTGGTCGCGTCCAGCACCCGCTTGTAATCACGGGGCATGATCAGCGAGAACCGGCGCAGCGCCTGCTCCGGCTCGGCCAGCAACCGGCCGGCCACCGCCGAGTCGGTGAGTTCCCGGTGCCGCTTCAGGATCGCCAGCAGGCCGGCGGCATGCTCGCCGGTCACCGCCTCGATGTCGACCAGCTCTGGGTTGACCAGGCCGGCGTCCAGGTCGAGCACGAAGGCGATCCCGCCCGACATGCCGGCGCCGAGGTTGCGGCCGGTGCCACCCAGGATCACCGCGACGCCACCGGTCATGTACTCCAGCGCGTGGTCGCCGACCCCCTCGGCCACCGCGGTCGCACCGGAGTTGCGGACGCAGAACCGCTCGCCGACGATCCCGCGCAGGTAGAGCTCGCCCGAGGTCGCTCCGTAGCCGATCACGTTGCCGGCGATCACATTGTGCTCGGCCACCAGCGGCGCCCGCTCGTCCGGCCGGATCGCGATCACGCCACCGGAAAGCCCTTTGCCGACATAGTCATTCGCGTCGCCGGATAGTCGGATCAGCACACCGGACGGCAGGAACGCGCCGAGCGACTGGCCGGCCGAACCGCGCAGCGCGATGTCGATGGTGCCCGGTGGCAGGCCGGCCGCGCCGTAGCGCCGGGTCACCAGCGAGCCGAGCATGGTGCCGACCGTCCGGTTGACGTTGCGGACCGGCAGCTCCAGCCGGACCGGGCTGCCATCGAGCAATGCGCCTTCGCACAGCTGGATCAGGGTGTTGTCCAACGCCGCGTCCAGCCCGTGGTCCTGCTCGACCCGCTTGTACAGGGTGGTGCCGGGCGCCGGCTCGGGCATCACCAGCAGCGGCGACAGGTCCAGTCCGTCCGCCTTCCAGTGCTCGATTGCCCTTCTGGTATCGAGGTATTCGCTGTGCCCGATGGCCTCTTGCAGGGTACGGAAACCAAGCTCGGCCAGCAGCTCACGGACCTGCTCGGCGATGAACTCGAAGAAGGTCACCACGAATTCCGGCTTACCGGTGAACCGTTCCCGCAGTACCGGGTTCTGGGTCGCGACCCCGACCGGGCAGGTGTCCAGGTGGCAGACCCGCATCATAATGCAGCCCGATACCACCAGCGGCGCGGTAGCGAAACCGAACTCCTCCGCGCCGAGCAGGGCGGCAATCAGCACGTCGCGTCCGGTCTTCATCGCGCCGTCCACCTGCACGGTGATCCGGTCGCGAAGACCGTTGAGCAATAAGGTCTGCTGGGTTTCGGCCAGCCCCAGCTCCCAGGGCATCCCGGCGTGCTTGAGCGAGGTCAGCGGCGCGGCACCGGTGCCGCCGTCGTGACCGGAGATCAGCACCACGTCGGCATGCGCCTTGGATACGCCGGCCGCCACCGTCCCCACGCCGGACTCGGCGACCAGCTTGACGTGGATCCGGGCCGCGGAGTTAGCGTTCTTCAGGTCGTGGATCAGCTGGGCCAGATCCTCGATGGAGTAGATGTCGTGGTGCGGCGGCGGCGAGATCAACCCGACGCCGGGGGTGGAATGCCGGGTCCGAGCGATCCACGGGTACACCTTGTAGCCGGGCAGCTGGCCGCCCTCGCCGGGCTTGGCGCCCTGAGCGACCTTGATCTGCAGGTCATCGGCGTTGACCAGGTAGTGCGAGGTCACCCCGAACCGGCCGGAGGCGACCTGCTTGATCGCCGAGCGGCGCAGGTCCCCGTTGGCATCGGCTGTGTAGCGGTCGGCGTCCTCGCCGCCCTCGCCGGAGTTGGACTTAGCCCCGAGCCGGTTCATCGCGATCGCCAGCGTCTGATGGGCTTCGGCCGAGATCGAGCCGTAGGACATCGCGCCGGTGGCGAACCGCGTGACGATCGACCCGACCGACTCGACCTCCTCGATCGGGACGGCCGGCCGCTCACCGGTCTTGAACTCGAACAGCCCGCGCAGGGTTGCCCCTTCTCGACTGAGCCGGTTGATCTCGGCGGTGTACTCGCCGAAGATGTCATAGCGCTTGGACCGGGTGGCGTGCTGCAGCTTGAACACCGTGTCCGGGTTGAACAGGTGAATCTCACCCTCCCGCCGCCAGGAGTACTCGCCGCCCACTTCGAGCCGGCGATGCGCCAGGCTGGCGGGGTTGCCACCGAAGGCGCGCTCATGCCGGGCGGCGACCTCGGCCGCGATCACCTCGAGACCGATCCCGCCCAGGCTGCTGCGGGTACCGAGGAAGTAGTTGTCCACCAGCTTCTCCGACAGACCGAACGCCTGGAAGATCTGCGCGCCGGTGTAGGAGGCGACGGTGGAGATGCCCATCTTCGACATCACCTTGAGCACGCCCTTGGACAGCGACTTGATGTACTTGTCGATCGCGGTCTTCGAGTCGATCCCGGTGATCACGCCCCGCTCGATCAGGTCGTCGATGGATTCGAAGGCCAGGTACGGGTTGACCGCCGCGGCCCCGTAGCCGATCAGCAGCGCGACGTGGTGCACCTCGCGAGCCTCGCCGGTCTCCACGACCAGCCCGACCCGGGTGCGCTGGCCGGTCCGGACCAGGTGCCGGTGCACCGCCGAGGTCAGCAGCAGGGACGGGATCGGCGCATGGTCGCTGTCGCAGTCCCGGTCGGACAGGATCAGGATCCGCGCGCCGGCCTCGATGGCCGCCGAGCACTCGTCCTGCACCCGCAGCAGCGCCGCGGTCAGTGCCGGGCCGCCACCGTGCACCCGGAATCGGCCGTCGATCAAAGCACATTGGAAACCGGGCAGGTCGCCGTCGGCGTTGACGTGCCAGATCTTGGCCAGGTCGTCGTTGTCGATCACCGGCTTGGGCAGCACG
This sequence comes from Actinomycetota bacterium, assembly GCA_030853265.1. Lineage (GTDB taxonomy): Bacteria > Actinomycetota > Actinomycetes > Mycobacteriales > Jatrophihabitantaceae > Jatrophihabitans_A. The sequence continues at coordinate 28,276 of JALYVK010000008.1, read as the reverse complement.
ATCTGGCGGCAGGACGCCGGCGAGGGCGCGAGCAGGTTCTGCTCGGGTCCGATGCTGCCCGCCATCGAGGTGACCAGCTCTTCGCGGATCGCGTCCAGCGGCGGGTTGGTGACCTGGGCGAACAGCTCGGCGAAGTAGTCGAAGAGCAACCGCGGCCGCTTGCTCATAACCGCCAGCGGGGTGTCGGTGCCCATCGAACCGAGCGGCTCGGCACCGTTCGTCGCGGTCGGCGTCAGGATGATCCGCAGCTCTTCCTCGGTGTAGCCGAACAGCTGCTGGCGCCGGGCCACCGACTCGTGGGTGTGCACCACGTGCTCGCGGTCAGCGAGGGTGTCCAGGTGCAGCAGGCCGGCGTGTAGCCAATCGCCATAAGGGTGTTCGGCCGCCAGCGCGGACTTGATCTCGTCGTCGTCGCGGATCTCGCCGGCCGCGGTGTCGACCAGGAACATCCGGCCGGGCTGTAAGCGGCCCTTGGCGATCACGGTGGCCGGGTCGATGTCGATCACGCCGGCCTCGCTGGCCAGGATCACCAGGTCATCCGAGGTCCGCCACCAGCGGCCCGGGCGCAGGCCGTTGCGGTCGAGCACCGCGCCGATCACGGTGCCGTCGGTGAAGGTGACGCAGGCCGGCCCGTCCCAGGGTTCCATCAGTGACGAGTGGAAGGCATAGAAATCCCGTCGCTCGCGATCCATCCGGTCGGCGTTCTCCCACGCTTCCGGGATCATCATCAGCACCGCGTGGGGCAAACTGCGTCCGGCCAGGTGCAGCAGTTCGAGCACCTCGTCGAAGGACGCCGAGTCCGAACCGCCCGGCGTGCAGATCGGGAACAGCCGGGAGATGTCGTCGTCCAGGCCGGCCAGTGCCTCGCTGGCCAGCAGCGACTGCCGGCTGAACATCCAGTTCCGGTTGCCGCCGATGGTGTTGATCTCGCCGTTGTGGGCGATGATCCGGAACGGCTGCGCCAGCGGCCAGGACGGAAAGGTGTTGGTCGAGAATCGGCTGTGCACCAGGGCAATTGCGGTGGCGAACCGGTCATCGGACAGGTCCAGGTAGAACGTCGCCAGCTGTGCGGTGGTCAGCATCCCCTTGTACACCAGGGTGCGCGCCGACAGCGACGGGAAGTACAGCTCCTCCCCCGCCGCCGCGGCCAGCCGTTCGGCCACTTTCCGCAAGCCGAATGCCTTGCGTTCCAAGGCGATACCTGACTCGGCCGAGCCGTCCTCGGCCGGCTGCGCGGCGGCCACGAAGAGCTGCTCGAAGACCGGCATGACCGAGGCCGCGGTCGGTCCGACCCCGCTGGCATCCACCGGCACCTCGCGCCAGCCCAGCACCACCAAGCCTTCGGCGGCGGCGGTGTCGGCCAGCAGTTGCTTGACCCGGTCCCGAGCCTGGGCGTCGGTGGGTAGGAACGCGATGCCGGTGGCGTAGCTGCCCGGGGCGGGCAGTTGCAGGCCCGAGACGGCGCGCAGGAAGGCGTCCGGGATGGCGACCGTGATCCCCGAGCCGTCCCCGCTGGACGGTTCGGCGCCGGCCGCCCCGCGGTGGTCCATGTTGTGCAGGGCGATCAGGGCATTACGTACCAGGGTGTGGCTCGGTCGGCCCTGCAGGTCGGCCAGGAAGGCCACCCCACAGGAGTCTGATTCAGCGCTGGGGTCATAGAGCCCCTGCTTGGCGGGCACTGCGGAGAACGGCACGCGTGCTCCCCTCGTCCGGGGCCCGGCATGAAGCAGGGCCCGCTGCTGTCGTGCGAACCGCCGGTGGGTGGCGATCCGTGGTATGTGAAGCGGGACAGCGTCGGCCCTGAACAAGATTGCTCGTCACAGGCTACCGGTCGCCAGGTTGGCTAAGCGAACGAGAACCGGTGTGAGTAACGCTGCACTCGTGGCAGAGTGCTGGTGCATGAGCGAGGTTGAGGCCTTCTTCGCCGCCATCGCGGCCGGTGACGTGAACCGGGTACGGCTATTGCTCGACGACGAGCCGGGCTTGCTGGTCGAGCTCGGCCCGGACGGGGCGTCGGTATCGCTGAGCGCCCTGTACGCCGGGCAGCCCAGGCTGGCCGACGAGCTGGCCGCCAGATCCGGCGATTTGTCGGTGTTCGAGGCGGCTGCCTTCGATGACACCGCCCGGTTGGAGGAGTTGATCACCGCCGAGCGGGCCGTGGTGGACTCCTGGAGTGCCGACGGCTGGCAGCCGCTGCACCTGGCTGCCTACTTCGGCCGGGCCGAGGCTGCCCGGGCGTTGCTGGATGCCGACGCCGAGGTCGATCACCCCTCGCGCAATCCGATGGCCGTCCGGCCGCTGCATGCGGCTGCCGCCGGCCGGCATCCCGAGCTGGTGTGGATCCTGATCGCCTCCGACGCCGAGGTCGATGCCCGCCAGCGTGGCGGCTGGACCGCGCTGCACTCGGCGGCGGCCAACGGCGACGTCGACTCCGTCCAGGCGCTGCTGTCCGCCGGTGCGGACCCGGCCGTGGTCAACGACGAGGGCCGAACCCCGGCTGAACTGAGTTCGGCCGAGGACGTCCTGACCCTGCTACTCGGCACCGAGCCCCGCTGAGTAGCTGCTCAAATCAGCTGATATTCGCACCGATCAGGTGGCCTACCCCAAAGGTGACGGCAAAGGTCAGCGCGCCCAGCACCATCTGCCGGCTGCCGGTGTAGACCCAGCTGCGGATGGTGAAGCGCGAGGTCAGCGCACCGGTCACGAACAGCCCGACCAGCGACAGCACCGCCGCCAGCACCAGCACGTGCGAGGCGAACAGGAACGGCGCCAGCGGCAGGAAAGCCCCCACCGAGAAGGCCAGGAACGACGACACCGCGGCGACCCGTGGATCGGGCAGGTCATAGATGTCGACGCCGAGCTCTTCCTGGGCGTGGATCTCCAGCGCCTGGGTCGGGTCGACCGACAGCTGCTCGGCCACCAGTTGGGCCAGTTCCGGATCGACCCCCCGGTTGATATAGAGCTGGGTCAGCTCCTCGAGCTCGGCTTCTGGATTGTGCCGCAGTTCGGCGCGTTCGACCTCGACCTCGGCCTGCATCGATTCGTTCTGACTCCGCACCGAGACGTACTCACCGGTGCCCATCGAGAAGGCGCCGGCGAACAGCCCCGCCACCCCCGCTACCACCACCGGCTTGGCGGTATTGCTGGCGGCCGCCACCCCGGCGATCAGCGCGAAGTTGGAGACCAGGCCGTCCACCATGCCGAACACGGTGGGCCGCAGCCAGCCACCGGAAACGTCGCGGTGCTCATGGCCTACCTCGTGCTCGGGATCACCGATCGGATGGTGGGGTGCTTTCAGCGACGGGCTCTTCTCGACTTCCGGACGGCTGGCTGTGCCGGCCGGCGGACTCGACTGCCGGCTCGCCGGAGTCGACGGCTGTCCGGTCGGATTCGGCTGCTTCGGACTCGTGCTCTGCATGGCCGGAGTCTAGGTGTCCGGGCACCACTGCATCGGAGTCAGGACTGCCTAAGCCGCCGTCCTGGGCGGTGCTGCGCGGTGCCGAGCGCTGCCGCAGGAAGAGCGCCATGGCACCGAGGAAGACCAGGATCGACACCCAGCTGTTCACCCGCATGCCCAGGATGTGGTTGGCATGGTCCTCGCGCAGCCCCTCGACCCAGAACCGGCCGACCGTGTAGGCCATCACGTAGAGCGTGAACACCTGGCCACGGCGCAGCTTGCGGCGGCGGTCGAGCACCAGCAGCAGGCCGCCAACCGCCAGATTCCACAGCATTTCATAGAGAAAAGTCGGCTGGTAGTAGCCGAGCACGATCACCTTGCCGGCCGGGTCGCGAGCCGCCTTGCCGGTCACCACATCCAGGTCATGGATCTGCAGCTTCCAGGGCAGCGTGGTGGCCCGGCCGTACAGCTCGTTGTTGAACCAGTTGCCCCAGCGGCCCAGCGCCTGGGCGATCACGATGCCCGGCGCCGCGGCATCGGCGAACGCGACGAAGTTCATCCGGTGCCGCCGGCAGCCGATCCAGACGCCCAGGCCGCCGAGCGCGACCGCCCCCCAGATGCCGAGGCCGCCGTCCCAGATCTTGAGGGCGTCCAGCGGGTGCTTGCCTCGGGTGAAGTAGAGCTCGGGGTCGGTGATCACGTGGTAGAGCCGGCCGCCGACGATGCCGAAGACGATTGCCCAGCCGGCCACGTCGCCGACCTCGTTCGGCTGGCCGCCGCGGGCCTTCCAGCGCCGATCGGTCAGCCACAACGCGACGATGATGCCGGCCACGATGCACAAGGCATACAGGTGTACCGGAAGCGGGCCGAGCCGGATCACGCTCAGGGTGGGGCTCGGGATGGCTGCCTCGATGCTGTGCACGCACTCACGGTAGCTGAGGGCCGGCCGCATCCCGGCGCAGTGCTGCTCAGCTCGGCCGTTGGATCAGGTAGGGCACCAGATCGGTACCGGCCGGCAATTGCTGTGCCCAGCTGCCGCCGTCCCAGGACCAGCCGGCGTCGATGTCGTAACCGACGCCGCGGCCGCTCTGCCCGGACAGGTCGACCAGCAGGCCGGGGGTGCTGGCATTCAGCGGGCTGGCCTGATCAGCAGACTCAGCCGACCCGCCGGTGTACACGGTGCCTGGCGCCAGCTGCTGGGTCGAGAACATCAGCAGCACCACCTGCAACGGAGTGAGCACCTGCAGGTTGAGCCCGTACAGCGGGAACGCGCAGAACGCTGGTTGCTGGTCACCGGTAGCTCCACCGCCGATGCCGCAGGTGAATTCGCTAGTGGTGGTGTTGGACAGCGACACGGTGCCAGCCGGGCCACCGGAATGCACTGTGCCGCCACCGCCCTTGATGACCTGCAGAACCTGGCCCGGTGTCACCGCGACCGAGAAGCCGGCCAGCACCGGCTGGCCGGGCACGATCGGGCTGCTGGAGGTGTAGGCGACGTAGCCGTCCAGCCACGAGATCACCGTGGTGGGCGCGTAGTCGCTCTGGCTTCGCCACACCAGCGGCCGGCCGGCCAGGTCGGACGAGCGGGTCGCCCGCAAGGCATACAGGACGAAGCCCGAGCCGGTCAGCGCGGCCATCGTCGGCGGCAACAGGCTCAGCGTCACGGTGTACTGGGTCATGGCAACGGGGTGATCGCCCGCTGGCACCGCCGGAGGCGATCCGGCGGTGCCAGCGCGGCCGGCTCAGTTACTCGGCGGGTCGATCAGCAGCGGCACCAACTGCTCGTTCGCGGTCACCGCGGTGGCCCAGGTCTGGCCGCCCCAGTCCCAGCCGTTGTCGATATCGAAGGTCACCGTCCGGGAGGTCGCGCCGGTCAGGTCGATCAGGATGCCCGCGCTGTAGGCCTGCTCGACCACCGTGCCGGTATCCGCCGGCTTGGTCGAGAACATGAACAGCACCTTCTCGATCGGAATGATCTCGTCGACCATGCCCCCGCCGTACAGCGGGAAGGCACAGGTCGGAGTAGCGACCGTTCCGTTGACCAGCGAGATACCCGCGGCATACTCGACCTTCGAGTCGTTCTCGATGCTGATCGCGCCGGTCGAACCGCCATCAGCCACCGTGCAGGTGCTGTCGGTGTGGACCGTCATCGTCTGCCCGAGGTTGATCGGCAGGCTGGTCTCGGCGGTTACCTTGCCGTTCGGGATGTCCTGGCTGTTGGCAATGTAGGCCTGGTACTGCTCATACCAGTCGACGGTGGTCTGGGTCAGATAGTTACTGGACTTGAACCACACCAGCGGGACGCCGGTCTTGGCGCCCTGCACGGCCTTGAAGCCGTAGAGCAGGAAACCACCCTTGGTCAGCTTGCCCACGGTGTCCTGGGACATGTTGATGACGACTTCGTACGGGGTGTCGTTCGGCGGTTGCGAACCGGTCGGGCTGCCGGACGGACTCGAGCTGGGCGCGCCACTGAGGCGCGGGGTCACCGCACCGGCGGGACTCGATCCGCGCAGCGCGCCGAGTCCGAGGGTGCTGGCCACCGCCAGGGTCGAGCCGCCGGCCAGGTAGCCGAGGAACCGGCGCCGGTCGAGAACGACGCGAGCTGCCGGTGCGGTTGCGGAGCCGGGGTCATGGGGGTTTGTCGAGGTCATTACGGGTACACCTTTCACAGGTTTAGGCTATTGATCCCCGTAAAACCTATTTTAGTTAAATTTACTAAACATTACTATTATCTCTTAGGAGATAAAAACGATGCCACGCTCTGCACCCAGTCCACCCGATCTAGCATCGGATGATGGAACTTGACGCGGCACTCGACCGGTTCAGCGAGAGTGCCGTCGATCGTCGCCTGGGCATCGACGGGGTGCAGGTCCTGCTCGACGACGGCCAGTCAGCCAGCCGCCGCTGGGGCGATGACATCCGTCGAGACGTGTTCTCGGTGTCCAAGACGATCACCTCGCTCGCCATCGGCATGCTCGAGGAGGATGGCCTACTCACCCTGGACGATCCCGTCCTGAAGCACCTGCCCGAGCTGGCAGACACCGCCGCGCCGGGCAGTGACGCGATGACGGTGCGGCACCTGCTGTCGATGACCGCGGGCAACGGCTACCGCTGGCTCGATGACGACGGTGATCACCCTGGCGATCCCGCTCGCGATTTCCTCGCGACGCCGCTGGTCGCCGAGCCCGGCGCGGTCTATGCCTACCGGGGCACGAACTCCTACGTCCTGGGCCGGATCGTGCACGCGGTGACCGGTCAGGATCTACGAGACTTCCTGCTGCCCCGGCTTTTCCATCCGCTGAACATCCGAAACCCGCAGTGGAACCGGTGCCCGCTCGGGTTCCCGCTCGCCGCGATCGGCCTGCAGTTGCGTACCTCGGAGATCGGCCGGATCGCGCAGCTCCTGCTGCACCGAGGCAGCTTTCACGGTCAGCAACTGGTGGCCGAGGACTACCTGGCGCGGATGATCAGCCAGACCACCGAGACCGGACGGGCCGAGCCGGACAACCGGACCTACGGCCTGCACGTGTGGCTGTGTAGCCGCGACCGGGCCTGGCGGATGGACGGAATCTATGGCCAATTCGGCATCATGCTGCCCGAGCACGGCGCCTGCATCAGCGTGACGGCGCACTGCCTGGGACCGACCACCGACATCCTGGACGCGGTATGGCAACACCTAGTGCCAGCACTGGCCTGAGCTGTATACGGTAGGCGGATGCCTTTCACTACGCGCGCGATCGTGGTCACCGAGGCCGGCGGCCTGGACGTCCTGCAGGTACAGGACCGAGAGGTCGGTGAACCGGCTGCCGGCCAGCTGCTGGTCCGGGTCGCCGCCGCCGGGGTGAACTTCATCGACAACTACCAGCGCTCAGGTATGTACCCGATCCAGACGCCCTATGTGATGGGCAGCGAGGGCGCCGGCACCGTCGAGGCGGTTGGCGAGGGCGTCCGCGAGAGCAAGGTCGGTGATCGGGTGGCCTGGTCACAGACCCTCGGCAGCGCCAGCGAGCTTGCGCTGATCCCGGAATCGGATACCGTGCCGATCCCGGAATCGGTCTCCTTCGACCAGGCCGCCGCCGCGATGTTGCAGGGCATGACCGCGCATTACCTGGTGAACTCGACCTATCCGGTGCGCGAGGGCGACACGGTGCTGGTGCACGCGGCGGCCGGCGGGGTCGGTCAGCTGCTCATCCAGCTGATCAAGGCCAAGGGGGCCCGGGTGATCGGGACGGTGTCCACCGAGGCCAAGGCCGCCAAGGCTCGGGCGCTGGGCGCCGACGAGGTCATCAACTACACCGAGGTGGACGACCTGGCCGCGGCAGTGCGCGGGCTGACCGGTGGCCTGGGTGTTGCCGCCGTCTACGACGGGGTTGGCAGGTCCACCTTCGACGCGTCGCTGGCCTCGTTGCGCACACGCGGCACGCTGGCGCTGTTCGGCGCCGCCAGCGGCCCGGTGCCACCGGTCGATCCGCAACGGCTCAACGCCGGCGGATCGCTGTTCCTGACCCGGCCGACCCTGGCGCACCACATCGCCAGCCGGGAGGAATTGCTGTTGCGCGGCAACGAGATCCTGGCCGCCGTCGCCGATGGCAGCCTGCGGATCGAGATCGGTAGCCGATACTCCTTCGATGACGTCGGGCAGGCCTATGCGAACCTGACCGGACGCCGGACCACCGGCAAGCTACTGCTCGTTCCGTAGCGGTTTCTCGCTCTCGGCAGCGGACTTCCGCGATCCGGCCACGCCGGCGACCTGCCGGTGTTACGGTCCGTCGATCCCTGTCCGTCAACAATGCCGGAGTTGTCGATGCGCAACCGCCTTGCCGCCACCCTGCTGAGCGTGCTGCTCGGTGCCGCCGCGCTGTCCGCCGCCCAGCCAGCTCAGGCAGTGACCCCGGCCCGGCCGGACACCCTCCTATCCGGCCAGTCGCTGGTCGGACACTCCACCCGCAGCAGCCTGATCTCGCTCAACGGAGCCTTCGGGTTGAGCGTCGCCGACTTCATGGTGACGATAGAAGAGACCGAGACCAACGCCTCCCATGACTACTCCGGGACTGGCACCTGGTTCGCCGACGGCGACGGCGCGCCCGGCCTGGACGGCCACGACAACAGCGTGCTGAGCATGCAGACGGACGGCAACCTCGTCCTGTACACCAGCAAACATCGAGTGATCTGGCAATCACATACCGCAGGCAAGGGCAAGGGCGACCGGCTGGTCCTGGAACCGCTCGGCAACCTGGTGATTATCAGCTCGGCCAACCAGGCCATCTGGTCGACCGGTAGCGGCCGCGCGATGCTCGGCTCCGGCAAGGCGCTGGCAAGCAATGCCTCGCTGATCTGGGTCTGGCCGCATGACTGCCCGACCCGATTGCAGATGCAGGGCGACGGCAACCTGGTGCTCTCGGTCCGCGGCCGGGTCACCTGGCAGAGCCACTCGCACAGCCCCGGCGCGCACCTGGGCCTGCGCACCAACGGCGACCTGGCCATCTTCGCCGCCCGTACCGGCGGCGTGGTCTGGGCCACCCACACTCCCAACCGCAGCGCTGACAGCTGGCTGGAGTTAGCGGGCGGGATGGCACAGCTCGACAACTCCCAGGTGTCCGGCTTCCGGTACTGGACCACTCCCTACCCGAGCGCCGGTCAGAACTGCTGAACTCCCGCCAGCAACCTCAGCGACGCCGGACGCCCTCGGCCAGCTCAGCTGCCAACGCCCCGGCAGCGGCCACCCCGGCAGCGTCGGGTGAATCCAACAGCCGCCGGACGAAGGCCGAGCCGACGATCACCCCGTCGGCGAAGGCGGCTACCTCGGCGGCCTGGTCGGCATTCGACACCCCGAGCCCGACGCACACCGCGATGTCCGGGGCCAGACCGCGAAACCGACTCACCAGGCTGGTGGCGGTGTCGCTGACCGCCGCCCGGGTGCCGGTCACCCCCATCGTGGAGGCCGCGTAGACGAAGCCACGCGAGGCCGCCGCGGTCGAGACCACCCGGGCATCGGTCGAGGACGGCGCGACCAGAAAGACCCGGTCCAGATCGTGGGCCACGCTGGCCGCCAACCAGTCGGCCGCCTCGTCCGGGATCAGGTCCGGGGTGATCGCCCCGGCACCGCCGGCGGCGGCCAGGTCGGCAGCGAATCGCTCGACGCCATAATGCGAAATCGGATTCCAGTACGACATCACCACGGCCACCGCGCCGGCCTGCTGGACGGCGCTGACCGCCCGCAGCACGTCGGCCATCCCGACGCCGGCCCGGACGGCCGGGTCCACCGCCTGCTGGATGGTCGGGCCGTCCATGCCGGGGTCGGAGTACGGGACGCCCACCTCGATCACGTCCGCACCGCCGGCGACCATCGCCCGCATCGCCTCGATGGAGGTGTCGACGTCCGGAAAGCCGACCGGCAGGTAGCCGATCAGGGCCGCCCGGTTGTCCGCCTTCGCCTTCGCCAGCACCGCCGCCAACTCGCTCATGCGCGCGCCACCTCCTCGTGCAGGGCAGCCTCGCTGACCAGGCCGAAGTACTTCGAGGCGGTCTCGACGTCCTTGTCGCCGCGGCCGGACAGGTTGACCAGGATGTTCGCGTCGGGGCCGAGTTCGCGACCCAGCACCAGCGCGCCGGCCAGCGCGTGCGCGCTCTCGATGGCCGGGATGATCCCCTCGGTCCGGCAGAGCAGCGCGAAGGCGTCCATCGCGGCGGCGTCGGTCACCGGCCGGTACTCCGCCCGCCCGATGTCGTGCAGCCAGGCATGTTCCGGGCCGACCCCCGGATAGTCCAGGCCGGCTGAGATCGAATGGGATTCGATGGTCTGGCCGTTGTCGTCCTGCAGCAGGTAGGACCGGGTGCCGTGCAGCACCCCGGGCGAGCCACCGGTGATGGTCGCCGCGTGCCGGCCGGTCTCGACCCCGTCGCCGGCGGCCTCCAGGCCGACCAGCCGGACCCCGGCGTCCGGGATGAAGTCGTAGAAGATGCCGATGGCATTGGAACCGCCGCCGACGCAGGCCGCCACCACGTCCGGCAGCCGGCCGGTCCGCTCGATCACCTGCTCGCGGGCCTCCTGGCCGATCACCCGGGCCAGCTCGCGCACCATCCACGGGATCGGATGCGGGCCAGCGGCGGTGCCGAACAGGTAGTGGGTGTCATCGACGTTGGCCACCCAGTCCCGAAACGCCTCGTTGATGGCGTCCTTCAGGGTTCGCGAGCCGGTGTGGACCGGCACCACCTCGGCACCCAGCAGCTTCATCCGGGCCACGTTCAGCGCCTGCCGCCTGGTGTCCTCCTCGCCCATGTAGACCACGCAGTCCAGCCCGAGCAGGGCCGCGGCGGTCGCGGTGGCGACACCGTGCTGGCCGGCCCCGGTCTCGGCGATCACCCTTGATTTACCGAGGCGTTTGGTGAGCAGCGCCTGGCCGAGCACGTTGTTGATCTTGTGCGAGCCGGTGTGGTTGAGGTCCTCGCGCTTGAGCAGGATCCGGGCGCCACCGGCGTGTTCGGAGAACCGGTGCGCATCCGAGAGCGGCGACGGCCGGCCGCCGTAATCACGCAGCAGTCGGGCCAGCTCGGCGGTGAACTCGGGATCGGCCCGGGCGGCGGTGAACTCCGCCTCGATCTCGTCCAGCGCGGCGACCAGCGCCTCCGGGACGAACCGGCCGCCATACGCGCCGAAGTGGCCGCCGGCGTCCGGGATGTTGGTCAGGTCAATGGGCGAATCGGTTGTGCTCACGAGGACTCCTCGATGGATCGCGGCGGCAGCCTGGCGTCGGGCCAGGGCCGGATGGGCTTATGACAGCTGACGAAACTCTCGTCAGCTGCGCCATCGACCGCCGGGCCCGACCCTCATCGGGTCGTCCGCGGGGTGGCCGGATGCGCGCCGGCGGTGACCAGATCGGCGACCGCCTGGCGGGGGTTGCCCGAGGTGACCAGCCCCTCGCCCACCAGCACCGCGTCGGCGCCGGCAGCCGCGTAGGTGATCAGGTCATGGGCATCTCGAACGCCCGACTCGGCGACCTTGACCACCTGGCTGGGCAGGCCGGGCGCGATCCGCTCGAAGATCGACCGATCCACCTGCAGGGTCTTCAGGCTTCGGGCGTTCACGCCGATCACCCGGGCACCGGCGTCCAATGCTCGGGATGCCTCGTCCTCGTCATGTACCTCGACCAGCGCGGTCATGCCGAGGGATTCGATCCGCTCGCGCAGGCCGATCAGCTCGTTCTGGCTGAGCGCCGCGACGATCAGCAGCACCAGATCCGCACCGTGCGCCCGGGCCTCGTGCACCTGATAGGAGCTGACGATGAAGTCCTTGCGCAGCAGCGGGACCCTGGCACTGGCCCGAACCTCGTCCAGGTCATCGAGCGAGCCGCCGAACCGGCGCTGCTCGGTCAGCACGCTGATCACCCGAGCGCCACCTGCCTGGTACTGGCGGGCGAGTTCGGCCGGTTCGCTGATCTCGGCCAACGCGCCCCGGGACGGGCTGCGCCGCTTGATCTCGGCGATCACGCCAACCCCGGGCGCGCGCAGCGCCGCGTAGCCGTCCAGGGCGGCCGGCGCGGCCTGCGCGTTGGCCTTCATCCGGTCCAGGCTGATCCGGGATTCGCGGGCGGCGACGTCCTCGCGAACACCGACGACTATGTCATCGAGGACGTTCACAACTCGTCACCTCGCTTAAACCGCACACGCGGCCGCTCGTATCAGACAGCGGACCCGGTCCTTGGCTGTGAGTCCTGCAGACATCAATGCTATCCGTCGAAGATCGTCGGATCGTCACCGCGGTCCAGTCGACGCCATGGATCGGCTGCTTGAGCCACTTCGACGGGTGCGGCGTATTTAGCCGAAAGGCCGACCTGCCAGCGGCCGGCGCGCAGCAGCAACAGCAGCGCCGCCAGCACCAGCAGCAGCGCGCCCAGCAGCGCGAGCCAGGCCGGTGCCGGCTGGGTCCGGACGTCCAGCGGACCAGCCTGCTGGCTGAGCCGGCTGCCCAGCAGCTCCCGGACCCGGCCGGCGCTCGGCTGACGAGTGCCGCGGATGGCGTACCAGCCGGCCGACAGGCCGACCACCAGCAGCAGGCCACCGAGCACCCGGCGTGCCCAGCCGGCGGTGATCAGCACCAGCACCGCGATGATCAGCGCCACGATGGCCAGGCCGTTGAGCGCCGGGCTGAGCGCCCGGCCGGAGAAGTTCAACACCAGCCGGCCAAACGGCGCCAGCCTCGGTTCACTGACTCGCAGCCAGCTGCGGCTGGCGGCGAAGAGCGCGCCACCACCACCGAGCAGCGTCAGCGCCACGGCGGCCGCCAGCTCACGGCGGCCCGAGCCGTCCGGTGCGGTCATCGACGTCAGCTCGTCCGGTCCGGTCGCAGCGTCTCGGCAGTGGCGATCGCCTGCAGCACCGCCCGGGCCTTGTTGCGGGTCTCGGCCTCCTCGTTCGCCGGGATCGAGTCCGCCACCACCCCGGCACCGGCCTGGACGTAGGCCACCCCGCCGGTCATCACCGCGGTCCGGATCGCGATGGCCAGATCCATGTCACCGGCCGGATCGAAGTAACCGACCGCTCCGGAGTAGATCCCGCGCCGGACCGGCTCGATCTCTTCCAGCAGTTGCATCGCGCGGACCTTCGGCGCACCGGAGACGGTGCCGTGCGGAAAGGCGGCGGTGAAGACGTCGAAGGCGTCCTGGCCGGCCGCCACCTCGCCGGACACCGTGGAGACGATGTGCCAGACGTGGCTGTAGCGCTCCACCACACCGAACTCGAGGACCGTCACCGAACCCGGCGTGCAGACCCGACCCAGGTCGTTGCGGGCCAGGTCGACCAGCATCAGGTGCTCGGCCCGCTCCTTGGGATCGGCCAGCAACTCGGCGACCAGGGCCGCGTCGGCCGCCGGATCGGCGCCGCGTGGCCGGGTGCCGGCGATCGGGTGGATGGTGGCCCGGCCGTCGGAGACCGTGACCAGTGCCTCGGGGCTGGAGCCCACGATGTCGAAGTCCTCGAAGTGCAGGAAGTACAGATACGGGGACGGGTTGAGCGTGCGCAGCGCCCGGTAGACGTCGAAGGCATCGGCCGTGGTCTCGGCGATGAATCGCTGGCCGGGCAGGATCTGGAACACCTCGCCGGCCCGGATCGCTTCGAGGCAGCGTTGCACCGCCTTCTCGAAATCCCCCGGCGCGGTCCGCGAGCGGGCCGGCTTGGGCGGCACCACCACTCGTGGCACGACGGTGGATTCGGTCGATGCGGAAAGGTCATCCTGCATCGCGTCCAGCCGGCGCAGCGCGTCGGCATAGGCCTCGTCCAGCTCAGCGGGTGTCATCTGCGGGTGCAGCACCGCGTTCGCGATCAGGGTCACCGTGCAGGTGTGGTGGTCGACCGCGGCCAGGTCGGTGACCAGCAGCATGGTCAGTTCCGGCAGGTTCAGCTCATCCGGGGTGAGGTCCGGGATCGGTTCGATCCGGCGGATCACGTCATAGCCCAGGTAGCCGACGAAGCCGCCGGTCAGCGGCGGCAGGTCGGGCAGCCGGGGTGCCCGGACCGCGCGCCAGGCGGCGGCCAGCAGCTGCAACGGGTCACCGTCGGTAGGCAGCCCGGCCGGTACGTCGCCGGTCCAACTGCCCGCGCCGCCGTTCGCGCTCAAGGTGGCGATGGCGTTCACGCCGACGAAGGACCAGCGAGAGAAGGACGCCCCGGGTTCGGCCGATTCCAGCAGGAAGGTGCCCGGCCGGCCGCCGCTGAGCTTGCGGTAGACCCCGACCGGCGTCTCGGAGTCGGCGAACAGGGTCCGGGTGATCGGCACCAAACGGTGGGTCTTGGCAAGCTCAGTGAGCTCGGCGCGCTCGATGCTCATGGCGACCCGAGCAGCGGGTCGGCGTCGAAGCAGCTGTGTTCGCCGGTGTGGCAGGCCGGGCCGGTCTGCTCGACCCGCACCAGCAGCGCGTCCCCGTCGCAGTCCAGTGCGACCGATCGGACCTGCTGGATGTGGCCGGAGGTTTCGCCCTTGACCCAGTACTGCTGGCGGGACCGCGACCAGTAGGTGGCCCGCCCGGTGCTCAGCGTCCGGTGCAGCGCCTGGTCGTCCATCCAGCCGACCATCAGCACCGCTCCGGTGTCGTGCTGCTGGACCACGGCGGCGACCAGGCCGGCCGGGTCACGCTTGAGGCGGGCGGCGATCTGCGGGTCCAGATCGGAGATGGGGACGGACGGCATTCCTCAATTCTGCCGGGTCGGCTGTTCGGGCGGGTAAGTGGCCGGTGCCTGTGGGTACGTGGCCGGTGCCTGCGGGTACGTCGCCGGTGCCTGTGGGTACCCGGTCTGGGCATAACCGGCAGGCGGCAACTGACCGGGTTGGCCGGCGGCTAGCGCGGGTGGACTCGCGGCCGGCGGGTACGGGCCGGGCCGCGGTAGTTGCAGGGTGACCGTGACGGTCGTGCCGGCCTGCACCGAGGACTCGAACTGCACCGTGCCGCCGTGCGCCGCCACGATCTGGGCCACGATCGCCATCCCGAGCCCGCTACCGCCCTTTGCCCGGCTGCGGGCCTTGTCCGCGCGCCAGAAGCGTTCGAACACGTGCGCCGCCTCGTCGGCCGGCAGGCCGGGGCCGGCATCGATCACCCGCAGCGCGACCGCGGCGCCCAGCGGCGTCCGGCCGGCGATCGCCTCCAGCCGGATCGGGCCGTCCGGCGGGGTGTGGATCGCGGCGTTGGTGGCCAGGTTGATCAGCACTCGCAGCAGCTGGTCGTGATCGCCGATCACCACCATTCCGCCGGACAGCGCGATGCTGAACTCGCGGTCCGGATGCGCCGAGTGCACCGCGCTGACCGCCTCGGACAGCAGTTGGTCGACCTGCACCGGCTCGCGGTGGGTGATCGTGCCCTGGTCGCCGCGGGCCAGTACTAGCAGGTCCTCCACCAGTCGCGACATCCGGGTGCCCTCGACCTCGATCCGGTGCATCGAGTCATCGGGCGAGTCGGTGGACTCACCCCGCAGCCGGGCCAGCTCGGCATAACCACGGATGGACGTGAGCGGGGTGCGCAGCTCGTGCGAGGCGTCGGCCAGGAACTGGCGCATCCGCTCCTCGCTGCGTACCCGAGCCGCAAACTCGGTTTCGACCGCGTGCAACAGGGTGTTCACCGAGGTGGCCACCTCTTCGACCTCGATCGAGGCGCCGTTGACCGGCACCCGTCGCTCGAGCCCCGAACCGTCCGGGCCCAGCTCGGCAGTCACCTCCTGCGCGGTCCTGGTGACCCGACGCAGCGGGCGTAGGCCGACCCGGACGCCCCAGCTGGTCAGGATCGCCGCGATCGCGATCACCGCCCCGCCGATGACCAGTTCGAGTAGCACCAGCCGGTGCAGCGTGCGCCCCACCTGCCGGGTGGACAACCCGATCACCACGAAGTTGCCGTCGTTGACGGCCACCGACTGGGCATGTAACGGCTCGCCGCCGGACTCGACCGTCATGATCTTGTTGGTATGGGCGATGAATCGCTGCGCCCGGTCAGCCGGCAGGTCCAGCACGGCGAACTCGTTGCGTTGGGTGGGTTTGATGAAGATCTGCGGCACGCTGCCGTCGGAGTTGATCAGGTTGAGCCAGAGCCGCTCGCCGGTGAACACCAGGTTGATCTGATTGCCACTGTCGGGGTTGGCGAAACTCTGCCGGATCGAGTTGGCGTTGGCTGCCGCGCTGGCGCTGACCTGCTGGTCGAGCTGGTTGTAGAGAAAGGATCGTAGCGACAGGTAGGTCACCGTCGCGGTGACCGAGCTCAGCACCGCGACCAGCAGCACCACCCCGATCGCCAGCCGGGCGGTCAGCGTCTTCGGTTGGAATCCCCGCAACCACTGGCGCAGCCGTTTCGGCGGCGGTGCCTGGGTATCCGGTCCTGGTGGTTCGGCTCCAGTCGTGCCGGCTCCGGGATAGCTCGGCTCGGAGTCGGTGATCTGAAAGGGCTGGGTCACCCCCGCGGCGCCTTGACCACATAGCCGGCGCCACGGACGGTGTGGATCAGCTTGGGGTCCACGTGGTCGATCTTCTTGCGCAGATAGCCAATATAGAGCTCGACGATGTTGGACTGGCCCTGGAAGTCGTACTTCCAGACCCGGTCCAGGATCTGAGCCTTGGACAGCACCACCCGCTCGTTGCGCATCAGGTAGCGCAGCAACTCGAACTCGGTGGCGGTCAGGTGGATCTCTTCGCCGGCCCGGGTCACCTCGTGGCTGTTCTCGTCCAGTTCCAGATCGGCCACCCGCAGCACGCCGTCCCGATCCACCTCGGCTTGCGTGCGCCGCAGTACCGCGTGCACCCGGGCCAGCAACTCCTCGACGCTGAACGGCTTGACCACGTAGTCATCGGCACCCGAGCGCAGTCCGGCCACCCGGTCGGTGGCGGTGTCGCGCGCGGTCAGGAAGATCACCGGGACGATCGAGCCGGCCGAGCGTAGGTGCTGAAGCACGGCGTGCCCGTCCAAGCCGGGCATCATCACGTCGAGCACCACCAGGTCCGGGTCGTGCTCGGCGACCGCGGCCAGCGCGGAGTGCCCGTTGTCGGCGGTGACCGTCTCGAAACCGTCGAAGCGCAGCGCGGATGCCACCAGGTGCACCACGTTCTCTTCGTCGTCGACCACCAGGACCCGGCGCTTGGCCCGCGATCCGGCCGAAGCCTGGGCGGATGTCTGGGCAGCGGAAACAGAACTCGACATCCCACGAGAGTCTCTGCTGCGGGTGTGCATACCTGCAGCTTTGCCTGTGAAGGGCCTGTGCGCTACCCCTGCTGGCCGATGGGGCGGTCCAACACCTCGGTCTGATCGGACAATTCCGGCTCGACGGGCGCTGCCGGCGGCCGGTTGCCGCCCTCGGTGCGCACCCATTCGGACGAGGCTGGCAATACCGACAGGCCGATCGCCAGCAATGCGGCGACCAGCACCACCAGCGGTACCTCCGGCTGGCCGGAGGACGAGTCGAACAGCAGCTTGGCCGCGGACACCGCGGTGATCAGCTGACCGGCCCAGAACACCAGCCGCTGGTTGCCGTTGAGCAGCCGGATCATGCCCCAGAGCACGAAGATCAGAAAGGCCAGCGCGACGAAGCCGGCGATTGCCTCACCCGAGCGGCTGCTGGTGATGTCGGGCTGCTCCACCTGGACGAACAGGCCGCGGACGATGAACAGGAAGGCGTAGACCATCAGGAACGGCACCACCACGGTGGCGGCCGAGACCGCGCCGATGACGGTGCCCGGCGTGCGGTACGGGTCTGGTTCGCTCACCCACCCATCATCGCCGATGAGCTGACTTTCGGCTGGTCGGACCCGGCAACTGGGTTGTTGGTGCTTGTGCCCTCGGGTTCGGTAACCCGGCCGTCGAGCCCAGAGGCCGGGCCGTCGGGTCCGGAGGCCGGGCCGTCGAGCCCGGAGGCCGGGCCGTCGGGTCCGGCTTGTCGGGCCTGCACCCGGTCCAGCCAGCCGGAGCCCAGCGCGATGAACAGCCCGGCGATCGCCAGCAGGCTGCCGACCCGGCTCGGCCATTCGTAGCCCAGGCCGTGGCTCAGCACCAGGCCGCCGATCCAGGCCCCCAGCGCATTGGCCAGGTTCAGGGTCGAGTGGTTGAGTGCGGCCGCCAGCGACTGGCCGTCCCGGGCGACGTCCATCAGCCTGGTCTGCAGCATCGGCACCAGCAGCGAGCCGGTGATCCCGAAGACGAAGATGCCGAGCACCGCGCCCGGTTTGGTGTGCACCACAAAGCCGAATCCGAACAGCACCACCGCGGTGGCCAGCAGGCCGCCGTACAGGCTGGGCATCAGCGCCCGGTCGGCCAGCCGGCCACCGAGCACCATGCCCACCGTCATGCCGAGGCCATAGACCGCCAGCAATCCGGTTACCGCGGTCTCGCTGAAATGCGCCAACGTGGTCAGCGTGGGGGTGATGTAGGAGTAGGTGGCGAACATGCCGCCGAAGCCGACGGTGCCGACCAGCAACGCCAGCCAGACCTGTGGCTGGCGCAGCGCGCTGAGTTCGCTGCGCATCGACACGCCGGGCTCGGGTGGCCGGACCGGTAGCCACAGCAGCACCGCGAACAGGGTCAGCATGCTGAGCACGCCGACCAGCGCGTACGGCCAGCGCCAGCCCCACTGCTGTCCGACCAGGGTGGTCAGCGGCACGCCGACGATATTGGACACGGTGAGGCCGGTGAGCATCATCGAGATCGCCCGGGCCCGCCGGTTGGGCGGGACGAGCGAGGCCCCGACTACCGCGCCGATGCCGAAGAACGCCCCGTGCGGCAGGCCGGCGAAGAACCGGGCAAGCAGCAGGCTGTGGTATCCCGGCGCCAGTGCTGAGGCCAGATTGCCCAGCGTGAACATGCCCATCAGCCACCAGAGCAGCCGCTTACGGGGCAGCCTGGCACCGAAGGCAGCGATCAACGGGGCACCGACCACCACCCCGATGGCGTAGGCCGAGATCACGTGCCCGGCCTGCGGGATCGAGATGCTGACCCCGCTGGCGATGTTGGGCAGCAGGCCCATCGAAACGAACTCGCCGGTGCCGATGGCGAACCCGCCGATGGCCAGCGCGAGAATCGCCAGATTGGCATGCCGGGCGGCTGGCGGCTGGGCCGTCGGGTTCGGTGCGGTGGGGCCGGACGCGGTCAGATTCGGTGCGCCGGGGCTTGGCGTGGTCGGGTTTGGTGCGGTCACCTTCAGCCCAGCGTCTGGATCGATCAAGATGTTCCCGTTGAGAGGGTGGGGTCAGGTTTCGGAGTCGGGACCTGTGACTAGCGACTTGGTTAACTCACGCCGAAGATCGACAGGTGCGGCAGCATCTTCTCGGCGCCATCGATTATTCGCCCGACATCCTCGATGGCCGACGAAAGCTCATCCTGTTCCAGCTTTTCGCCTGGGTAGGCAGGGTATTCAAGTTCCGCTCGGCGCCTCCGAAGAGTTCCATAGGCAGCGAAGTTGTTGCCGAACTGCGCACGGACAGCGTGCTGTACTGCCAGATGGCCGCCCTTCTGGGTAGCGCGTAGTCCTTGTTGGGCAAGCATGCCGACGAGGGCAAACCGCGCAGCGTCGTAGGCGACGTTGTAAGCAGACTCAGGGTCCGCGTCCGCGATCGAGCCGGCAGTGGCGCATTTCTTGCGCGCCTCCGCGATCCAGCCCTCACCGGCCGCCTGCCCGCCGGTCACCTGCTGTAGTTCGCCCGCCCTGATAGCCGCCAGAATCTCTACACGTCCGGGTGCCCAGCTCATGCGTCGACTGAATGTTCGCTGAGATCAATATCGACCATCGGACTGGATTTGATTTGTACCATCAGCGGATCTCCGGCGTCGGCCCACCGCATCGCTGAGGCAATGACAGGGTTGACGGGCAACCCCGTGCGGCGTTCCACGACTTCCGCCGCTTGGTACACCTCAGCCCGCTTCGGCGTCCCGATCAGAAGCACATCAAGATCGTTCGGCGGTGGGCCGGAATCGCCTCGATATCTGGCGGCCCACGATCCGTAGATTATTAGCCGGGCTATGCCCTCGACCGATGTGAAGGCGTCGTGGACGGATCGTTGAGGTCCCACGGTGGCCAGGACGATCTCGGTGAGCGGGGCGAGCAGCCTGTTGTCCGCATTGGGTACCAAGAGATTTGCCCGACCGACCTTGCGCGAGTTGAAGAGGCCAGCCCTGACCAGACGGGATACCTCGTCGGACACGGTCGCAAGCGGGATTGACAAGAGCTGCGACAGCTCGCTGATGGTCCGCTCCCGACCTGGGTAGGGCAACGTTGCTCCGAGGATCTCAGCCTGTGCGGCGGACCTGAACACCGGGAACAAGCCGGATGGCTTACTACGCATAATCCGATGTTATCTACGATTAATGCGTAGCGTCAATCTCGACCCGGGCTAGCGGACCGTGTGACCGGCGGCGGCCAGGCCGGCTTTGACCTCGCCGATGCTCAGCGTGCCAAAGTGGAAGACGCTGGCCGCCAGCACCGCGTCCGCCCCGGCGGCCACCGCGGGCGGGAAGTGCTCCACCGCGCCGGCCCCGCCGCTGGCGATCACCGGAACCGACACCGCAGCCCGGACCTGGGCGATCAGCTCGAGATCGAAGCCGTCCCGGGTGCCATCGGCGTCCATCGAGTTGAGCAGGATCTCCCCCGCGCCGAGCTCGGCCGCCTCGGCCGCCCAACGCACCGCGTCGATGCCGGTGCCCTGCCGACCACCATGCGTGGTGACCTCGAACCGCGGCACACCGGGGCCGACATCCAGCAGCCGCCGAGCATCCACCGACAGCACCAGCACCTGCGAGCCGAACCGCTCGGCGATCTCGGCAATCAGCTCCGGCCGCCCGATGGCCGCGGTGTTGACGCCGACCTTGTCCGCGCCGGCCCGCAGCAGCGCGTCGACGTCGGACACCGATCGGACACCGCCGCCGACGGTCAGCGGGATGAAGACCTGCTCGGCGGTCCGCCGGACGATCTCGTAGGTGGTCTCCCGGCCGGCCGACGAGGCGGTGATGTCGAGGAAGGTCAGCTCGTCGGCACCTTCGGCGTCATAGCGCCCGGCCAGCTCCACCGGATCACCGGCATCGCGCAGATCGGTGAAGTTGACCCCCTTCACCACCCGGCCGGCATCGACGTCCAGGCACGGGATCACCCGTACCGCGAGGGTCATGGCTGTGCTACCTGTTCTTCGCGCGAGCGCTCATCACGGCCTCGCTCCGCTCCTCGCTCGCTGGCGCTCGCTGCGATGCCCACTCAGGCCACCGCCTTCAACGCCTCGGGCAGCGTGAATGCCCCGGCGTACAGGGCCTTTCCGATGATGGCTCCCTCGACCCCGATGCCGGTCAGGCCGGCCAGCACCCGCAGGTCATCGAGCGAGGACACCCCGCCGGAGGCCACCACCGGACGGTCGGTGGCCGCGCACACCGACCGCAGCAGTTCGACGTTCGGCCCGGTCAGGGTGCCGTCGCGGTGCACGTCGGTCAGCACGTACCGGGCACAGCCGTCGGCGTCGAGCCGGGCCAGCGTCTCGTACAGGTCGCCACCTTCGGCGGTCCAGCCGCGGGCGGCCAGCGTGCGGCCCCGGACGTCCAGGCCGACCGCGATCTGCTCGCCGTACCGGCTGATTGCTGCCCGTACCCAGTCCGGCGATTCCAGCGCGGCGGTGCCGAGGTTGACCCGGGCACAGCCGGTGGCCAGCGCCGCCGCCAGCGAGTCGTCGTCCCGGATGCCGCCGGACAGCTCGACCCGCACGTCCAGCCGGCCGACCACCTCGGCGAGCAGTTCTCGGTTGCTGCCACGGCCGAAAGCGGCATCCAGGTCCACCAGGTGGATCCATTCGGCGCCACCGTCCTGCCAGGCGAGCGCGGCAGCCAGCGGGCTGCCGTAGGCGGTTTCCGAGCCGGCCGCACCCTGGACGAGTCGGACCGCGACTCCATCGGCGACATCGACGGCAGGCAGTAGCTCCAAGCTCACTTCTTGCTCCGATCGAGAAAGACCGCAACCAGTGCGGGTGTGGCAATCGATGCGATCAGCAGGATGCCGATCACCATCCCGATGGATCCGGTCAGCAGGTAGGTGAGCACCACGACCACCAGCAGGGTGGAGGCGATCACCGCACGACGTTCCTTGACCCGGGCGCTGGCCCTCGAGCCGCCGCGCCAGCTGACCGACCTCACCAGCCTGGTCCGCAGCCGACGTCGGCGCTGCCGGTCCAGCTGGCGTTGCCGGGCCGCTTCCTGCTCGGATTGCCTTTGCCGGGCAAGCAAATCTCGTTCGGCGCGGCGCTGGGCGCGCTCCTTGCTCATCGGGCGCTCACAGCGTGGCCAGCCAGTTGCGCAGCAGCCGGGCACCGGCATCGGCCGACTTCTCCGGATGGAACTGGGTCGCCGACAGCAGCGGTGATTCCACGGCCGCGACGAAGGATTCACCGTGCTCGGTCGTGGTCACCAGGTAGTCGGCGAGCCCGTCGACGGAATGCACCGCGTAGGAATGCACGAAGTAGAACCGGGCATCGTGCAGGCCGTCGAACAACGCCGAATCAGCAGGTGCGGTAACGGTATTCCAGCCCATGTGCGGCACCACCGGCGCCTGCAGCGGTTCCACCCGGCCGGCCAGCAGCCCGAGCCCCTCGGTCTGCACGCCGTGTTCCACGCCGGCCGAGAACAGCACCTGCATGCCGACACAGATACCCAGCACCGGACGGCCGGCAGCGAGCCGGCGATCGAGAATCTGGCGCGCCGACACGGCAGTCAGGCCGGCCATGCAGGCCGCGAAGGCACCCACCCCAGGCACCACCAGGCCGTCGGCGGCCACCGCCGCATCCGGATCGGCGGTCAGCTCGACGTCGGCTCCAGCCCGTTGCAGTGCACGGACGGCCGAGCGCACATTGCCCGATCCGTAGTCCAGGACGACGACCGTGCTCACCCGCTACAGCACACCCTTGGTCGAGGGCACGCCCTGCTGCCTCGGATCGAGTTCGCTGGCCGCGCGCAATGCCCGGGCAACCGCCTTGTACTGCGCCTCGGTGATGTGGTGCCAATCCCGGCCGGCGTGCACCGTCACGTGCAGCGCGATCCGCGCGTGATAGGCGAAGGATTCGAAGACGTGCCGGGTCAGCGTGGTGGCGTAGGCGGTGTCGCGCCCAATCAGGTACGCGGGCGCGCCGGTCGGCTCGTTGTGCACCAGGTACGGACGGCCGGACAGGTCCACCGCGGCCGACACCAGCGCCTCGTCCATCGGGATCGTCACGTCGCCGAAGCGCCGGGTACCGGCCTTATCGCCGGCCGCCTCGGCGAACGCCTGGCCGAGCGCGATGGCCGCATCCTCGACGGTGTGGTGGGAGTCGATGTGCAGGTCGCCCTCGACCGACACGGTGAGGTCGAACAGGCCGTGTTTGCCGAAGGATGCCAGCATGTGATCGAAGAAGCCGACCCCGGTGGCGACGTCGGTGTGACCGGCGCCGTCCAGGTCGATCTCGACCAGCACCTTGGTCTCGGCGGTCTGCCGCTCGATGCGTCCGGTACGGCTCACGTCGACTCTCCTGTCCGCTGGGCCGCGGGCGTCCCGGCGGGTAGCAATTGCAGCAGTGCCAGGCGGAATGCCCGCATCTCGTCACTGGTTCCGATCGATACCCGCAACCAGCCCTCCGGACCAGTCTCGCGGATCAGCACACCCTGGTCGAGCAGGCCCTGCCAGATCGCGTGCCGGTCGGCGAACCGGCCGAACAGCACGAAGTTCGCATCGGTCTCGGCTACCCGCAGGCCGGCGTCCCGCAGCCAGCTCACCGTGGCGTCCCGCTCGATGCGCAATGCCTCGACACCGGCGAGCAATTCCGCGCTGTTGGCCAGTGCCGCCAGGGCGGTTGCCTGGCTCACCGCCGACAGGTGATAGGGCAGCCGGACGATCCGGACCGCGTCCACCACGGCGGCCGAGGCGGCCAGGTAGCCCAGCCGGCCACCGGCCAGCGCGAAGGCCTTGCTCATGGTCCTGGTCACGATCAGCCGCGGATAGTCGGCCAGCAGTTCCAGCGCACTCGGCACACCGGCTCGGCGGAACTCGGCGTAGGCCTCGTCCACAACCACCACACCGGGCGCGATTGCCAGCAATCGCCGCAGATCCTCGACCGGCAGCGCGGTGCCGGTCGGGTTGTTCGGCGAGGCCAGGAACAGCACCGAGGGCTGCCACTGCTCGATCAGCCGCTCGGCCTCGGCCAGGTCGATGCCGAAGTCGGCGTCGCGGTGGCCGGTCACCCACTCGGTGTGGGTGTTGCGGGCATATTCCGGATACATCGAGTACGTCGGGGCGAACGACAATGCGGTACGCCCCGGACCACCGAAGGCCTGCAGTAGTTGCTGCATGATCTCGTTCGATCCATTGGCCGGCCACAGCTGCTCCGGGCCTAGCTCGACGGCTGAGTCGGTGGCAAGGTAGCGGGCCAGCTCGGCGCGCAGGGCCAGGCACTCCCGGTCCGGATAGCGGTTCAGCCCGGCTGCCACCCGGGCTACCGCAGCGGCGATATCGGCAACGATTTTAGCCGACGGCGCATAGGGATTCTCGTTCACGTTCAGCTGCACCGGCACGTCGAGCTGGGGTGCGCCGTACGGCAGCTGGCCGACCAGTTCGGGACGCAGCGGCAGCTCGCGCAGACCCTCGACCGCCTGGCTCATCGAGGCATCCGGGCCGTGATCGCGGCACCGTGCGCCGGCAGGTCCTCGGCCTCGGCCAGCGCGATGACCTTGCTGGCCACCTCCAGTAGCGCCTCGCGGCTGTACTCGACCAGGTGGACGCCCTTGAGGAAGGACTGCACGCTGAGCCCGGAGGCGTGCCGGGCCGTGCAGCCGGTGGGTAGCACGTGGTTCGACCCGGCACAGTAGTCACCCAGCGAGACCGGCGAGTGGGTACCGACGAACACGCAGCCGGCGTTGCGGACCCGTTCGGCCCACTGGCGCGCGTCGGCGGCGATCACCTCGAGGTGCTCGGCAGCATAGGCATTGACCACGTCCAGGCCACGTTCCAGATCGGCGACCAGCACGATCGCCGACTGCGGCCCGGTCAGCGCGGCGGTAACCCGTTCGAGGTGCTTGGTCTGCGACACCAACCGGCGAACCTCGGCGTCGACCGCGTCAGCCAACGACTCGGAGTCGGTCACCAGCACCGACGCGGCAGCCGGATCGTGCTCGGCCTGGCTGATCAGGTCGGCCGCGACGTGCACCGGGTCGGCGTCGGCGTCGGCCAGGATCGCGATCTCGGTAGGCCCGGCCTCGGCATCGATCCCGATCACGCCACGCAGCAGTCGCTTGGCGGCCGCGACGTAGATGTTGCCCGGCCCGGTGACCAGGTCGACCGGTTCCAGCCCCACCTCGTCGTCGCCGTAGGCCAGCAGCGCGATCGCCTGGGCGCCACCGACCGCGTAGACCTCGCTCACCCCGAGCAGCGCGCAGGCGGCCAGGATGTTCGGGTGCGGCAGGCCGTCGAAGTCCTTCTGCGGCGGCGAGCAGACCACCAGCGACGGCACTCCGGCCGCCTGGGCGGGCACCACGTTCATCACCACCGAGGACGGGTACACCGCGATTCCACCGGGGACGTAGAGCCCGACCCGGTCGACCGGGATCCACTTCTCGGTGACCGTCCCGCCGGGCACCACCTGCACCCGCACGGTGGCCCGGCGCTGCTCCTCGTGCACCAGCCGGGCCCGCCGGACCGACTCGTCCAGGGCCTGGCGAACCGCCGGGTCGAGGTCGGCCAGCGCCTGGGCCAGCGCGGCTGCCGGCACTCGCGGATCTGGCACGTCCACCCCGTCGAAACGCTCGCTCGCCTCGCGGGCCGCGGCGTAACCGCGCGCCCGAACCCCGTCGACGATCGGCGTCACCACCCCCAACGCGGCGTCGACATCAACGGTCGCGCGGGGCAGCACCCGACGCAGGGCGCGGGCGCTGGGCGGGGCTGAACTCGTCCCACGAAGATCGACTCGGCGAAGCACCAGTTCAGTCTAGAGAGAGCCACAATCGGAAAGATCAGCGCGCCAGCCGGGCCGGATCACCGTACGGTGGGGCGGTGAGATCACCGGGGCCGGGCAAATCGGAGCAGTTGCCACTGTTCCCCCTCGGCTCGGTTCTGGTGCCGGGCATGCGACTGTCGTTGCACGTCTTCGAGCCACGCTATCGCCAACTGGTGGCCGATCTGCTCAATGCCGACGAGTCCGGCGCCCCGGTGTTCGGGGTGGTCGCCCTGCGCCAGGGGTGGGAGGTCGGCGAGCTCAAGGACGTCTACGGGATCGGTACCACCGCCCGGGTCACCGATGTGCTGCCGCATCCGGACGGCCGGTGCGACCTGACCGCGGTCGGCGAGCGGCGTTTCGCGATCGAGTCGCTGGACACCGGCTCGCAGCCGTACCTGATGGGTACCGTCTCGATCTTGCCGGAACCGGACGGCGAATTGCGGCCGGGAATGGCCGCCGCTACCCGCCGAGCGCTGCAGATCCACCGGCGGGCACTGGTCGATCTCGAAGTGGACTTCGGCGACGAGTTCGGTTTCGAGGACGCCGACCAGGCCTCGCTGGACGCCCGGGGGCTGTCCTACTCGGTGGCCAGGCTCGCCTCGTTGCCCTTGGCGGATCGGCAGAAACTGCTGGAAGTACCCGATACGGCCGGCCGGCTGCGGGCGGCCCGCTCGGTGCTGCGGCGAGAGAACGAGTTGCTGATGCAACTGCGAGCTGTGCCGGTGACGGCGTCCACCTTCCGGACCGGACCGGCCAGCAGCTAGCCGCCTTCGGTGGCCAGCGGCGGTAGCTCGAGCGGCTGCGCCTCGCTCGGGGCCTTCGGACTCGCGCCCAGCCCCGGATCCGAAGACATCCCGGCCAGCGCGGTGTAGACCAGCACCGCGAGCAGCGCCTGCAACCACAGCGCGGCCGTGGCGTGCAGGGTCAGCGGCGGGTGGAAGGCGGTGTTGATGGCGGCCGAGTTCGTCCCGCCGGACAGCAGCCGGCCGGTCAGCATCGCCAGCAGCGAGCCCAGCACGCTGCCCACTCCGAGCACCGCGACGGTGAGCGGGCCGCGGGCACTGCGCAGCCGCCAGGCCAGCAGCCCGAACAGCAGGCCGGCGATCAGGGTCAGCACCACGAACCGGCCATCGCCGGCGACCTGCGCCTCCGACTCATCCGGGATCACCAGCGAGCCGCCATTGCCGTCGGAGAGCAGGTAGGACACCGCCTTCGGCGCCCAGCTCAACCAGATCAGCCCTATCAGCGCTCCGGTTACCAGCTGGGCGGCGACCAGCATGATCAGTGGCCGGCTCGGCACGGCAGCACCCCGAACGGCGGCCAGCCGGGACCGACCGGTGTCAGCGTTGGCGTCGGCGGACAGCACGCTCACTTATCGCTCCTCGATTCGTCCGGTTCTGCTGGGCCTACGGTAAGCCGACCGTCAACGAAGACCGCGGTCGGTGTCCGCCAGACGCCCGGTTCGACCAGCGGGCTGCTCGGCAGCAGTACCAGCGCCGCCTGCTCGCCAAGTTGCAACCGGCCGGTCCGGCGACGCATCCCCGGTGCCGTGGCCGACCATTCGGTGGCCGCCCGCAGCGCACCGAGCCGGCCGAGGCCGGTGGCGGCCAGCCGGTCCAGCTCGCGCGGATCGACGCCCGGCCGGGTGCCGGCGTTGCCGAGGTCGGTGCCGTAGCGCAGCAGCACGCCGGCGGCCACCAGATCCGCGGCATTGGCGGCGGCCTCGCGGCCCTCGCCGCTCGCGAAGAACGTCTGCAGGGTGGACGTGACGGTCACCCCGCTGTCGGCGATCCGTTCGACAACCATGGGTGAAAGCCGTTCGGTGGGGGTATGCGCGAGCTCGTCCACCCCGGCATCCAGCGCCCGCAGCACCAGCTCGGCCGACAGCGCGTGCGCGATCACCGGCAGGCCTGCGTGGTGGGCGGCCTCCACGATCGCCCGGACCACCTGCGGTTCGGGTACCGGCCAGCCCTGGCCGCCTGCTTCGAGCGCCACCTTGACCAGGTCGATGCCGGCCGCGGCCAGCCGCTGGACCACCCAGCGGGCCTGCGCCGGTGAGCTGACGAACTCGGCATAGCCGTCCGCACCCCAGCTGCGTGATGGGTAGCCGCCAGCCGCGGTGAGGATCGGTCCGCTGACCGCCACGAACGGCGAAGCCGACCCGCGCCGGCCGGTGACCGGAGCGCCAGTGCTCGGCCCAATGCATCGGCGCGCCCAGGTCGCGCACTCCGACCAGGCCGGTCCGCTCGCCGGTGACCGTGAACCGCCCGTACGGGTCGGGACGGGCGGCCGGGTCGAAGCCGAGATGGACGTGCGCGTCGACCAGGCCCGGGACGATCCAGTGCTCCGGGCCGCCGAGCACCGGCAGGTCGGCTGGCAGCAGGGTGTCCGGCGGCCGGAGCGCGACCACCCGGCCGGCCCCGTCGACCACCAGC
>JALYVK010000170.1 GCA_030853265.1 Actinomycetota bacterium | reverse complement strand
CTGCTCTACAGCGCCTACAAGCTGCTCAAAGACGAGGACGACACCTTCGATCCAGGCACCAGCGTCGCTGTCCGCCTGCTCCGCAAGGTCGTCCCCGTCCGCGATGAGTACTCGGGCAGCCACTTCTTCGTCAAGGAAGCAGGCAAACGCGTCGCCACGCCCCTGCTCGCGGTTGTCGTGGCCATCGAGGCCGCCGACCTGGTGTTCGCCGTGGACAGCGTTCCCGCCGTCCTCGCCGTCAGCGACGACCCGTTCATCGTCTACTCCAGCAACGCCTTCGCCATCCTCGGCCTGCGGGCGCTGTACTTCCTGCTCTCCGGCCTGCTGGATCGCTTCCACTACCTGTCCAAGGGCCTGGCCGTCATCCTCGCGTTCATCGGCCTCAAACTCGTGCTGCAGGCCGCCCACAAGGTCATCAGCACCTCGATCCCGGAGATCCCCTCCCTCGCCAGCCTCGGCGTGATCATCACGGTGCTCACCGCATCGATAGTGCTCAGCCTGCGGCGACCACCATCCACAATCCGCGCCGAGCAGCATCCGTATGGCGCGCTGAGGCCGGTTGACGACCAAGCCTGACGAGTTCGACATAGGGTTTGACCATGACCGTGCGCGAGACGGCGAACATGCCGACACCTCTACCAGATCTGCAGACCGACTACCTTGACCTCGCCGAGCGAGTGCTATTGCTTTTCGCCACCCCCTGAAGCGGGTCGGCCGTCCTGTAGGTCACGACTATGCTCGAACCGCTGGCAGTGGGCAGGCCATCACCCGGTCGCCATGGCCCATACCCGAAGGGTCGGTGACCCGCAGCACACCAGCGCGGCTCTCACGCGGCGAGGACCTGCAGCCGCGCCACGACCACCCCGCGGCGCGGCTGTGCAGGCGGCGGCAGGTCCCCACCGGGCCAAGCGGATCGGCTCACCCCGTATAAAGGCAAACGATCGTTCAACGAGGAGTTTCGAGCCGATGAGAGCACCGGACGTCAGGAGAATGACACTGAGGCCACCGCCTAGGTTGAGTCGCTGGGGGGCTCGCCGAATGCTGTCGACGTCCACGGGCCGCCGCTCGGGGCTTACGGGCGTCTCGGTGCTGCCGCGCAAGCTGACGATGCCGCTGCGTCGAAACGGACTGGACCCGGTACCCGCACTGGCCGAGAAGCGTTCGGCCGAACCGGTGAGCAAGCTCAGCCGCGTCTTCGGGATGAACGTCTGGCTGGTCACCGGGTACGAACAGGCTCGCGCCGTCCTGAACGACACCATCAACTATTCCACCGACATCCGCCCGCTCATGGGCGGCGCTGGTGAAGTCTCCATCGGCGGCTTGGGCTTCACCGACCCCCCCGAACACACGCGCCTGCGCCAATACCTTGTCCCCGAGTTCACCGGCAAGCGTCTGGCCGGTCTGGCGCCGAAGATCGAAGAAATTGTCGAACGGCAGCTCGACGTCCTGGAAGACTCCGGTGACGTCGTCGATTTTGTGCCGGAGTTCGCGTTTCCGATTCCGTTCTTCGTGATCTGCGAGCTGCTCGGGCTTCCGGTGGAGGACCGTGAACCGTTCCGGCAGCTCGGGCACGCGCGGTTCGACGTGACCGGCGGCGGCCCCGGCACCTTCGGTGCGATGTCGGAGTCGCAGCAGTTTCTGCTGGAGGCCGTCCGGATGCAGCGACGCGCCCCTGGCGACGGCCTCATTGGTGAGATCATCCGCCGACACGGTGCGGAGATCGACGACGTGGAGCTCGCCGGACTGGCCGACGGCGTCTTCACCGGCGGATACGAGACCTCGGCCAGCATGCTCGCCCTCGGGACCTTGGCCCTGTTGCGCGATCGGAACGCCTTCGCGTTGGCGGGCGAGGACGCGGCGGTGGATGGAGTCGTCAACGAGCTGCTGCGCTACCTCAGCGTCGTGCAGATTTCGTTCCCGCGTTTCGCTCGCCACGATCTGACGCTGTACGGCAACAGCGTGCAGGCAGGCGACGTCGTCGTGTGCTCGCTGAGCGGCGCAAACCGGGACGAGGACTTCGCCGCGCTACCGGATCGGCTGGATCCGCGGCGGAGCGGGCGGGCGCACCTGGCGTTCGGGCAGGGGTTCCACCGGTGCATCGGCTCCGAGCTCGCCCGAATGGAGCTGCGGGTTGCTTTTCGCGCCCTGGCGCGACGCTTCCCGGAGATGGCACTGGCGGTCGAGCCCGGCGATCTGAACTTTCGCGACCTGTCCATCGTCTACGGGGTGCATTCCCTGCCCGTCCGGCTGAACCGAGCGGCGCCGTGAGAATCGTGCACGTCGCCGACTCCTTCGCCCCGGACATCGGCGGCATCGAGAGTCAGGTCCAGGCGCTCGCGCAGCGCCAGCAAGGCGAGGGCCACGACGTCAGCGTGATCACCGCGGTCCATGATCATGCCGAGCTGGACCTTGTGGTGGCTCGGGCGCGGGCCGGGCGCTGGTGGACGGTGGCGTTCCCGTGGGTCAATCACCGGATGGTCGCCGACGTCCTCGACGATGGGCCCATC
>JALYVK010000052.1:18520-28406 GCA_030853265.1 Actinomycetota bacterium | reverse complement strand
CCACCACGCACGGTCACGAGGTGGGCTGGGCGATGCTGCCCGGCGCCCGGCAGGCGTTGCGCAGGATCGCCGACGGGGTGGACGTGCTCACCTACCTCGGCGAGTACACCAGGCGGCGGCTGGCGGCGGTGCTCGGTGACCGGACGAGCCTGCAACAGCTGACCCCGGGGGTGGACATCGACACCTTCAACCCGGCGGTGTCCGGCGAGCAGGTCCGGCAACGGTACGGGCTCACCGGCCGTCCGGTGCTGGTCTGCGTGTCCCGGCTGGTGCCCCGCAAGGGCCAGGACGTGCTGATCCGGGCGCTGCCAGCCATCCGTGAGCGGCTGCCGGAAGCGGCGTTGCTGATCGTGGGCGGCGGGCCCTATGCCGGTGACCTGCGAGAATTGGCCGTCAAACACGGGGTAATCGAGAACGTCTGCTTCACCGGTCCGGTGCCCGCCGCTGAGCTGCCGCAGCACTTCGCGGCCGGTGACGTGTTCGCGATGCCGTGCCGGACCCGGCGCTTCGGGATGGACGTCGAGGGCCTGGGCATGGTGTTCCTGGAGGCCTCGGCGACCGGCCTGCCGGTGGTGGCCGGCGATTCCGGTGGCGCCCCGGATGCCGTCCTGGCGCACCGTACCGGCGAGGTGGTCGATGGCACCGATGTGGCGGCAGTGGCAGCCGAGCTCAGCGCGCTGCTGGCCGATCCGCGGCGAGCCCGGGAGCTGGGCGCGGCCGGCCGGCGGTGGGTCGAGCAGTCCTGGCAGTGGGACACCATCGCCGACCGGCTGGCCGAGCTACTGCAACTCTGACCACAGCGGCCGGGTCAGAAGCTAGTCCCTGCTGGGGCCGGCGTACAGCTGCTTGATCTGCTCGGCGCACTCGTCGAGCACCACGTTGCGCTTGAGTTTCAGGGACGGGGTGAGCTGGCCGGTGGCCTCGGTCCAGTCGGCCGGCAGGATGGTGAACTTCTTGATCGCCTCGGCCTTGGATACCGCCTTGTTGGCATCGTCGACGGCGTGCTGGACCTCGGCGATCAGGTCCGGATCGTCGACCAGCTCGGACATCTCGACGCCCGACTTGCCGGCCTTCTCGGCCCAGGTGGGCAGCGATTCGGGGTCGATGGTGATCAGCGCGGCGATGAACGGCTGCTGATCGCCGACCACCAGGCACTGGCTGATCAGCCAGTGCGCGCGGATTCGGTCCTCCAGCACGGCCGGCGCGACGTTCTTGCCGCCGGCGGTGACGATCAGCTCCTTCTTGCGTCCGGTGATCTTGAGAAAACCGTCGTTGTCGATCTCGCCGATGTCACCGGTGTGGAACCAGCGCTTGCCGCCGCTCTCGTCCAGCGCTTCCTTGGTGGCCGGCTCGTTGCGCCAGTAGCCGGAGAACACGATCGGCCCGGCAAGCAGCACCTCACCGTCGTCGGCGATCGACACGCTCATCCCGGCGATCGGCCGGCCGACCGTGCCGACCTTGATCTTGTCCTCGACGTTCAGGCAGGCCCCGGCGGTGGTCTCGGTCAGCCCGTAGCCCTCGTAGATGGTCACCCCGATACCGCGGAAGAAGTGTCCGAGCCGGGCACCAAGCGGCGCGCCGCCGGAGATCGCGGCGGTGCACTGGCCGCCGAGCGCGGCGCGCAGCTTGGAGTAGACCAGCTTGTCGAAGACCGTGTGCTGCAGCTTCAGCCCGACACCGGGGCCGCGGGCGTCCAGCGATTCCGAGTACCGGATCGCCACCGCCTCGGCCCGGTCGAAGATCGCGCCCTTGCCGTCGGCGTGCGCCTTCTGCTTGGCGGTGTTGTAGACCTTCTCGAACACCCGCGGCACGCTCAGCACGAAGCTGGGACGGAACACCCCGAAGTCCGCGATCAGGTTCTTGATGTCGGCGGTGTGGCCCAGGGTGCAGCCGGTGGCGATCGCACCCATCTGGATGGCCCGGCCGAAGACGTGCGCGATCGGCAGGAACAGCAGCGTCGAGGTGTTCTCGTTGAACAGGTGTTCCAGGCCGGCCGAGACCTCCGAGACCTCGGCCAGGAAGTTGCGGTGGGTCAGCTCGCAGCCTTTGGGACGTCCGGTGGTGCCGGAGGTGTAGATCAGCGAGGCCAGCTCGCCCTGCTCGATCGCGGCCAGCCGCTGGTGCACCGCGGCGGCGTCCACCGCGGCGCCGGCCGCGGTGAGCTGGCTGACCGCGCCGTCCTCGATCTGCCAGACGGTCTTCAGGCTCGGTGCCTGAGCGCGTACCTCTTCGACGATCGCGGCGTGCGCGGCGGACTCGACCACGGCCGCGGTGGCCTCGGAATCCCGGAGGATCCAGTCGACCTGCTCGGCCGAGGACGTTTCATAGATCGGCACCACGACGGCCCCGATGGACAGGATCGCGAAGTCGAACAGCGTCCACTCGTAGCGGGTCTTGCTCATCAACGCGACCCGGTCACCGGGCTGGATGTCGGCGGCCAGCAGGCCCCGGGCAACCTCGAGGACCTGCTCGGCGAACGCGGCGGCGGTGACGTCGGACCAGTTGTCGCCGCTGCGTACCCGCAGCGAGACCAGGTTCGGACGGGTCCGGGCATTGTCGAAGACGATCTGGGCCGCGCTGCGCTGCGCGGGTTCGCCCGAGCTGGGGATGGTCAACTCACGCACGCGATCACGCCTTTCGCCAAGGGCACTCTGCCGGGCCGCACCCGCCTGCGCGGGTCCGCACGAGGATTGCCGCACCGACCTGTCATCCTGCCGTAATGCAGCCGCAAATCCACCTCATCGACGAGACCTGGATCGACGCGCCGCTGGACACAGTCTCGATTGTCGTCGCAGATCCCGCGAATTGGCGGCTGTGGTGGCCAACCCTCGACCTCACGGTAACCCGTGACCGCGGCCGCAAGGGTATCCAGTGGGTGGCAGTGTCCAGTCCGGGGCCGTCCTTGGCTCCGGTGGCCCGCCGGCGGGCGGTGGCCTTCCGGTGTCCGGTGGCCGTTCGGGGCACCGTGGAGATCTGGCTGGAACCGTTCCGAACCGGCGTGATCCTGCACCACTACCTGCGACTGGACCCGTCCGGTGACCGGCCGCTGACCGCCCGGGCCGCGGCGCGCCGGACCCGGCAGCTGGCCTGGCAGGCCAAGCGGGTGTTCTGGCGTCTCAAGGACGAGCTCGAAGCCAGCCGCTGACCGCTTGTGCGGGTCCTCGTCCCGCGGCGTCGAACTCGGCGGTAACCTGACGCGCATGGCCGATGAGTCAACGCAGTCGATCACCATCAACGCCGCTCCGTCCGACGTGATGGCCGTTATCGCAGATTTCGACGCCTACCCCCAGTGGGCGGCGTCGGTGAAGTCGGCACGGATCACCGCAGCCGGCCCGGACGGTCGGGCCGCCCAGGTGGCGTTCAGGATCGATGCCGGCGTCATCCGCGACGAGTACGAGCTGGTGTACGAGTGGGACGGCGACGACCGGGTCAGTTGGAATCTGATCAAGGGCCAGATGCAGAAGTCGCAGCGCGGCTCCTACACCCTGCGGGCCAGCGGCCAGGGCACTGACGTGACGTACAACCTCTCGGTCGACCTGGCCATCCCGATGCTGGGCATGCTCAAGCGCAAGGCCGAGAAGGTCGTGATGGATACCGCCTTGAAGGAGCTCAAGAAGCGGGTCGAGGCGCAGTGACGCCCGTCGTGGCCGGCTGACCACGGACGAACTCGGTGCGAATAGTCCTGTTCACCGGCAAGGGCGGCGTCGGTAAGACCACCACGTCGGCGGCCACCGCGCTGCGGTTGGCCGATCGCGGCATGAAGACGCTGCTGCTGTCCACCGATGCCGCGCACTCGCTGTCGGATGCGCTCGGGCTCGCGCTGTCCGGCGAACCGACCCAGGTCGCCCCGGGCCTGGACGCGGCCCAGATCGACACCCAGCGCCGGCTCGAGGCGGCCTGGCACGAGCTGGAGCGGTACCTGATCGACCTGCTCAGCCAGGGTGGCCTGGACCCGATCACCGCCGAAGAGCTGACCGTGCTGCCCGGCATCGAGGAAGTGCTGGCGCTGCTCGCGGTGCGCGAGCTCGCCGAGCGCGGCCGGTGGGACGCCCTGGTGCTCGACTGCGCGCCGACCGCGGAAACCCTGCGGCTGCTGGCGTTGCCGGAGGCGTTGGGCTGGTACCTGCAGCGGGTGTTCCCACTGCATCGCACGCTGGCCAAGGGGATGCGGCCGCTGACCGCGCTGCTCGGCCGAGGCTCGGCCATCCCGCCGGATTCGGCGTTCGAGGCGCTGATCCGGCTGGCCGACGAGCTGGCGGCGGTCCGCACGATGCTGGCCGACCCGCGGCAGAGTTCGGTACGGCTGGTGCTGACGCCGGAGGCGGTGGTCACCGCCGAGGCCCGGCGGACCTTCACCGCACTCGCGCTCTACGGCTATCAGGTGGACGAGGTGATCGCCAACCGGGTGTTCCCGCAGTCGCAGGACGGCTCGGCGTGGCAACGCAGCTGGGTGGCTGCCCAGGGCCGGGAGCTGGCCGCGATCCACGACTCGTTCGCCGGCCTGCCGGTCCGCCAGGTCGGCTACCGGCCGGCCGAGCCGATCGGGCTGGAGGCGCTGCGCGGGGTGGCCGATGAGCTGTACGGCGAGCAGCCGGGCCAGGATCCGGCCGCGCTGACCGAGACCGGCCCGTTGTTGAGCGTCACCGCGCTGGCCGATGCCGAGTATCAGCTCAGCATGCGGCTGCCGCTGGCCGGCAAGGGTGAGGTGTCCGCGACCCGTAGTGGCGACGAGCTGGTCGTGACGGTGGCCGGCCACCGCCGGGTGCTGGCGCTGCCCAGCGTGCTGCGCCGCTGCGAGGTGACCGGCGGCTCGGTCGCCGATGGCCGGCTGGTGCTGCGGTTCCGCCCCGATGCCCGATACTGGCCTGCACCATGACTCAACCCGAACCAGGCCCACTCGCCGACGAGGCCGCCAAGCTGATCGGTGCCGCGCAGGAGTGGCTGCACCGGGTGGCCATCGACTCCTCGACCGCGCGGATCGCCAACGACAGCCCGGACTGTTGCTGGTGCCCGCTCTGCCAGCTGATCGCAACGCTGCGCGGTGACCGTCCGGAGATCACCGAACGGCTGGCCGAGACCCAGGCGGCGGTCGCCGGTCTGCTGCGCGCGCTGGCCGATGCCGCCGGTGCCCCGGCCGGCCGGCCGGCCGGTCCGGCTCGGGTGCACAAGATCGATCTGGACGACGACTGATGCCGCTGGCCATCGGGGTGGATATCGGCGGCACCAAGATCGCCGGTGGAGTGGTTGATGACGCGGGCCAGGTCATCGACAGCACCCGGCGCGACACCCCGGGCACCGACGTGGCCGCTACCGAGGCGGTGATCGCCGAGGTGGTGCACGAGCTGTCCGGCCGGCACCAGGTCAGCGCGGTCGGCATCGGCGCGGCCGGCTGGATCGCCAACGACCGGGCGACCGTGCTGTTCTCACCGCACCTGGCCTGGCGCAACGAGCCGCTGCGGGACGCGCTGGCCGAGGCCGTCGGGGTGCCGGTGGTGGTCGAGAACGATGCCAACGCCGCGGCCTGGGCCGAATACCGCTTCGGCGCCGCCCGGGATGCTCGGGTGGTGGTGATGGTCACCCTCGGTACCGGGATCGGCGGTGGCCTGGTGGTCAGCGGCATCCTCTACCGGGGCGCGTACGGGGTGGGCTGCGAGTACGGCCACATGAGCGTCGTGCCGGACGGCCGGCGCTGCGCCTGCGGTAACCGGGGTTGCTGGGAGATGTATGCCTCGGGCACCGCGCTGGCCCGCGATGCCCGCGAGCTGGCCGATATCGCGCCGGTGTCGGCGCACCGGTTGATGCAGCTGGCGGGCGGTGATCCGAACCTGTTGACCGGCCCGCTGGTCACTCAGGCCGCGCGGGAGGGCGATCCGGCCGCGATGGAGATCTACACCACGATGGGTCGCTGGCTGGGCCGCGGGCTGGCGAACCTGGCCGCGGTGATCGACCCGACCGTGTTCGTGATCGGGGGTGGAGTGTCCGAAGCCGGCGACCTGCTGCTCGGCCCGGCCCGGCAGAGCTTCGCCGAGGGCCTGACCGGCCGGGGGTTCCGGCCGACCGCCGACATCCGGCTCGCCGAACTCGGTCCGCAGGCCGGCCTGGTCGGCGCCGCCGATCTGGCCCGGCGGCGTTACTGATCTTCAGCGGCCTGGTTGGCGTGGCCGATCTGGCCCGCAGGCGGCCTGGTTGGCGTGGCCGATCTGGCCCGGCGGCGTTACTGATCTTCAGCTGCTGCCAGGATGGACCGGTGACCGTCCTCAGGCTGCTGTCCTACAACGTGCGCTCGCTGCGCGACGATCCGGCCGCGGTGGCTCGGGTGATCCGTGATGCCGCGCCGCAGGTGGCGATAATCCAGGAGGCACCCCGGTTCCTGCGTTGGCGATCGACCTGCGCCGGGCTGGCTCGGCGGGCCGGGCTGGTGTGGGTGACCGGCGGCCGGCCGGCCGGGTCGAACCTGATCCTGTCCACGCTGGCGGTCGACGTCCGGGCCACGCATGAGATTGCCTTTACCGCCCAGCGAAATCTGCATCAGCGGGGTGCCGCGGTGGCGGTGCTGAAGCTGGCCGGCACCGAGTTCGCGGTGGCCGGCACCCACCTGGACCTGACCGAGGCGGCCAGGCTGTGGCACCTGGACGAGCTGGCCGCGTTCGCGGCCGACCGGCTGGCCGGCGTGCCGCTGATCGTCGGCGGTGACATCAACGCGGTGCCGGGCTCGCAGACCTGGCAACGGCTGCAGTCCTTCGGTACGGATGCTTTCGCCGCGGTCGGCAGCGGGGACGGGTTCAGCTACTCCGCGACCGAACCGGTCCGCCGGATCGACGCGGTGTTCGCCGATCCACGGCTGCGGCCGCTGCGGGCCGAAGTGATCGACTCACCCGACGTCCGGATCGGGTCAGATCACCGGCCGCTGCTGGTGGACTTCGAACTCAGCTAGCCGTACGGGACCACCACGACTTGGTCGGCGTCGGAGTAGATGACCCGGCCCGGGTCGTCCGAATGCAGCCGGACGCAGGCAAGCTGATGCGCGGCGAGGATCCGTCGGTAGCCCTCGACCCGGTTCAGGAGCTGGTCGGAACTGGCCCGGAACCAGGCCGCCGCGAGCGGGTTGAGCTGCCGGTCATAGACCGTGGCATCGACCGTCGACGGGTCGATGATATTGGCCTGGTACCAGTCATTGTTCTGCCGCCAGAACTGCCACTCGGTCGGGCTGAGCAGTCCTTGCCGAGCCAGGCCGTTGGCGAGGCCGAAGATCCCGGGATGGTGACCGCGGGCGTTGGCCACCGGAGCCTGGAAGCGGACGAAGCCCCGCTCAGCCGGTGGCGGCATCCGCGACGCCCAGGGTGTCGAGTTCCCAGGCCAGGATGAAGGCCAGCTCGTGCCACTTGTCGTAGCGGCCGCTGCGGCCCCGGTGGCCGGCCTCCATCTCGGTCTTGAGCATGATCGGCGCCGAGCCGGTGGTGGTGGCCCGCAGGTGGGCGACCCACTTGGCGGCCTCGACGAAGAACACCCGGGTGTCGTTCAGGCTGGTGGTGGCGAGGATCGCCGGATACTCGGTCGCTCGGATGTTCTCGTACGGGGCGTAGGACTTCATGTAGGCATAGACCTCGGGATCGGCGAGCGGGTTACCCCAT
Organism: Actinomycetota bacterium; assembly: GCA_030853265.1. Classification (GTDB taxonomy): domain Bacteria; phylum Actinomycetota; class Actinomycetes; order Mycobacteriales; family Jatrophihabitantaceae; genus Jatrophihabitans_A. The sequence goes on along the minus strand of JALYVK010000052.1, from coordinate 20,775 downwards.
TCCTCCCACTCGATCACGGTCAGCGGCAGTGCCGGGTTGAGGATGGTGGTCAGCGAATCCACGAACGGCACCCGGGCCACGATGCCACCGAAGGCCTGCGGTGCGAGGTTGGCCACCCCGCCCATCAGCAGCCCGCCGGCGCTGCCGCCCTCGGCGACAATCCGCTCCGGGCGGGTCCAGCCGGCCAGGACCAGGTGCTCGGCGGCGGCGACGAAATCGGTGAAGGTGTTCTTCTTGGACAGCATCTTGCCCTGGTCATACCAGTGCCGGCCCAGTTCGCCGCCGCCCCGGACGTGCGCGATCGCGTAGACGACGCCCCGGTCGAGCAACGACAGCCGGGGGATCGAGAAGTACGGATCGATCGAGCTTTCATAGGAACCGTAACCGTAAAGTACGACCGGAGCGTTGCCGTCGCGGGTGAGGTCAGCCCGGCTGACCACCGACAGCGGTACCTTCGTGCCGTCCGGAGCGATCGCCCATTCGCGCGACTGCCGGTAGTTGGCCAGGTCCACCCCCAGGACGGGTTGCTGCTTGCGAAGCAGCAGGTTGCCGGTGGCCAGGTCGTAGTCATAGACGGTGTCGGGCGTGACCATTGAGCCGAAGACCAGCCGGAAACTGCTGGCCTGCCATTCGAGGTTGGTACCGGGCCGGACGCTGTAGATCAGCTCGTCGAACTCGATCGGCTTTGCCTCGCCGAACTGGTCACCGGTGCGGTGCAACACCGAGAGGTTGGTCAAGCCGTCGTGCCGTTCGTACAGGACCGCCTGCTCGGCGAAGGCATCCACTCCGATCAGCCGGCGCTGGTCGGTGCCCGGTACCAGGGTTCGCCAGTTGGCGGGACGGGGGTCATTCAGCGGAGCGGAGCTCAGTTCGAAGTCCGGGCAGTGGGTGTTGTGCACGATCAGCAGCTGATCGCCGGCGTGCTCGACCTGGTACTCGATTCCCTCGGTACGCGGCGCGACCACGACCGGGGCGGATTCGGGGGAGTGCGCGTCGATCAGCCAGACCTCGGTGGTGAGCTTGCTGGCGATCGAGATCTGGATGGCCTGCTGGTTGCGGGTGAGTTCGACCTCCAACCAGAATCGCTCGTCTTCCTCGGTGTAGACCACCACATCGGTGGACGCAGCGGTGCCGACCGTGTGCCGCCAGACCTGGTTCGGGCGCCAGGCATCGTCCACGGTCAGGTAGAAGATCGCGCTGCCGTCGGCTGACCAGGCTGAGGAGTAGAAGGTCCCGGTGACTTCGTCGGGCAGGTCCTTGCCGGTGCGCAGGTCCCTTATCCGTAAGGTGAATCGCTCGTCACCGGTGAGGTCAACGGAGTAGGCCAGCAGGGTGCCGTCTGGTGATACGTCGTTGGCGCCGAGGGCAAAGAATTCGGAGTCGATGGCTAGCTCGTTGCCGTCCAGGATGACCTGCTCACCCGGTAGCTGAATGCTGGTTACCTGGGCGCTGGTTGCCTGGTCGTTGGTCGGCTGGTCGTTGGCCGTCTGCTCGTTGGCCGCCTGCTCGTTGGTCGGCTGGTCGTTGGTCGACTGACCGTTGGCCGACTGACCGTTCGTGGGCCGGTCGTTGGCCGACTGACCGTTCGTGGGCCGGTCGTTGGCCGACTGACCGTTCGTGGGCCAGTCGTTGGCCGACTGACCGTTCGTGGGCCAGTCGTTGGCCGTCTGCTCGTTGGCCGTCTGCTCGTCGGTCGCCCGATCGTTGGTCGGCTGGTCGTTGGCCGCTTGATAGCCGTCGTTGCTCTGCGGCTGATCCTCGATGTTCGGCGGCTGGTCGCCGGTCGCCGGAAGCCGGCAGTAAACGGGGTATTGGGCGCCTTCAACGGTTCGGCTGTAGTACCAGAAGCCGCCCTGCCGCACCGGCACCGAGAGGTCGGTCTGCCTGGTACGGGCCGAGATCTCGTCGAAAATTTGCTGCCGCAGGCTTTCCAGGCCGGCAGTGCCAGCCTCGGTATAGGCGTTCTCGGCCCGCAGGTAGTCGAGCACCTCAGGGTTCGTCTTGTCCCGTAACCACTCGTAATTGTCTACAAAAGTGTCACCGTGATGCACCCGTTCGATCGGCTTGCGGGCGACGACGGGCGGGGACGCTTGCTGGCTCTGCTCCGACATAACGCCCGACGTTACCTGGCGCGCCGAGTCGGGAGCAGGTTGCCCGCCTGTTGGCCCTGCTTCGTGGGGCGTCCTGCTTCGTGGGGTAGTCCGATCCGAAACTGGTAGGGCGTCTTTTACGTTTCGGATCGGACCACCCCACTC
>JALYVK010000052.1:0-18510 GCA_030853265.1 Actinomycetota bacterium | reverse complement strand
GCTTAGTCGAGTCGGTGCGGTGGGCTAGTTGCCTGCTCCTTTGTTTCTGTGCAGTGGTGATTGCGTTGTGGGCGTTGGTGATTCTGGCTTCGTCCTCGGCCTCTTGTGCGTGGTGGAGTTCTTGTTGCCAGCGTTTCTGCAGTGTGGCGTAGGCGGTGTCTTCGTTGGTGTGGACTTCTTCCAGGGTGATGGTTCTTGGCGGTGGCGGGGGTTCATGACCAGGGTGGGTCCAGCGTTCGGGTGGGTGGCTGAGGTAGTGGTGTCCGGTGTCGTCGGTCCAGGTGAAAGATCCGTCGGGGTTTCGGGTGTAGTCCCAGTCTGTGTTGATCTTGCAGTTGTTGTGTCTACGGCAGGCAAGTGCACCGTTGCAGCGACACGTCGTTCCTCCTTGCAGATACGGGGTGATGTGTTCGTAGTCGCAGCGGTAGCCCGGTTGGTGGCAGGTCGGGAAGCAGCACACGTCATCCCTGGCGTTCACGAAATCGCGGAGGCGTTGGCTGGGTCGGTACCGGTCTTGGCTGATATCCAACAACTGCCCGGTGTCGGGGTCGGTGAGGAGTCGGCGCCAGGTGCCTGATTGGTCGGCGGCGAGTTGTCGGGCGGTGTCTGCGGTGATCGGTCCATAGCCGGTGAGGTGCGCGGGTTGGTCATCCAAGCAGAGCAGCGTGTCTGCGGAGACCACGACCTGGATAGATGGTTTGCGGCCCTGCATCTCCGGCAACGCATCAACCGGTAGCCCGGACAGCACCGCATCCACAAGCAGGTCGGCGCGTTTCTGATCCATGCTTCGGGGGTCGTGTGCTGGCAGCAGGGTGGCGGCTGCGGTGAGCCTGGTGTAGATCAGCTGTCCTTCCACTGCACCGAGGAGTACCGGTAGTTGGACCATGCCGTCATCGACCGGTTGGAACCCGACCTTGCGATCCGCCAAGGCGCGTTGGTGGCGTTGCTCGCCAGTCACCTGGTCGATCGCAAGTTCTGCTCGCCGGATCGATTGCTTGAGCTGCGGCACCGTCTGGGAATCCGCGCGTCGGCAGACTCGGGTCTCGAACTGACCGATCACATCCGGGTCGAGGCGCCAGGACGCTTCCGCGATCACCTCAGCATGCCTACCCGAAATCTGACCCTGCTCCAACAACCCCAGCGTCGTGGGAAGTTCTCGCACCAACGACCGGGCCGTTTTCAACCGGGCCTGCGCGGCACGCAACGGAACCTTCAACACCAACGACACCACCTCCTGCCCCAGACCAAGCTTCGTACTGTCAGCGTTCTGGATCTCCGCAAGCACCCGGGCCTGGACAGACTCGATCCAGTTCTTCTGCTCTTCCAATCCGGCCAGCAGATCCACCTGCTGACCTGCAGACAACCCGCGCGGATCCAACCGGGCAAGCTCACCAGTGCGCCGTACCGCCGGCGCCATCGAAAGCAACCCAGCAAGCCGCTCAGCGTCCGACAACATATCCGCATACACCGGATGCGAAACCCAATCCGGCTCCGGAACATCGGCCAACCACGCGGCAGCCTCCGGATCACCATCGGACTCGAACATACTATCGATTATAGCCAGTGGTGCCGACAATCACCAGCAGAATCACCCAACAATCCCAAGCCAAACCCCAACGACGCCAAAGAGTCGGCCACCCCCGACCGGCGTTCAACGCACGTGCTACCCGCACCCTGAAGAGAATGGAAGATCTTAGCGACAGAATCTTTTCACTGTCTTGAAGAGCCGTCCCGCCGAGCGCGCCCTGAAAGAGTGGAAGATTCCTGTGGCCAGGCAAACGAAACCGCCGGCCAGGGACCGCGGCTATGCCCCATCGGCTAGCTGCGCCTCAAAGTCTTACAACCACGGTGTCCGTTGGTAGCGGATGCTCTGCAAAGTAACGGTCTTCGTTGTCCAGCCAGGCTGACCACTCTGGTTGTGGCGGGCCGTCCCGCAGGATCCAGCGCTGCTGCCGATCAGCTCGGGTGGCGTCGAGGAAGATCCTGATCGAGGCTAGTGTTCCACAGGCATCGATCGTAGAAACGCCTTCGACAATAAGGGTATCGGGCACGGCCATGGTTACCCAGTCGGCAAACCTGCCGGCGATCCAGTCGTAGCGGTGGTAGCGGGCTGGCCGCCCCGCAGCCAAGGGTGCGAGCACTTGGGAGTGCAACCGTTCGGCGAAACTGAACTGCCCGGTCCAGCCATCCAGCAGGTCATCGAGATGCAGCACCGCGCAATCGGGCAGCCGGCCGATCAGCTCGGCGGCCAGGGTTGATTTGCCGGCCGCCGCTCCGCCATCGACCGCCACCACTCGGACCGGCCCGCACCGAGCCGGAACAGCAACCACCAGCTCGACCAACCGATCAAGGCCAGCCGACCGATCAAGGCCGGCCGACCGATCAAGGCCAGCCGCCTGATCAAGACCAGCTAGCACAGGTTCACCAGGTTTGCTCATTACGAACAAGCCTAAACCACTCTGGCAGCGGCCAGTTTCAGACTCCGACCGGCCGCGAAGCGTGCACCGCCCGCAACCAGTGTTCCAGCGGCAACGAGCCGCGCCGGGCCACCGAGATGCCGGCATCCAGCAGGATCTGATATGGCGTTGTGCCGAGCGCGATGACCTGCGGCCGAGCGAGGAAAGCTTCCCGCTCGTCGTCGCCGAAGTCGGTAGGGTCGTTGCCGGTAAGCCGGCACCACAACACGAAAACGGTGTCCTGAGCTGTCATCATGAGCAGCCACCTCCGACCACCACGATGGTCGAATGAGATGGCAGCGCCGCCACGATGAGATGGCCGCGAGACGAATTGTCGCCTTCGAACGGGTGCTAAGACCCGAGTGCCAAAACCCTCGGTACCTAAACCCTCGGTACCTAAACCCGCTCCGGGCACAACACTTACACCACCGCGCCATTGCCGTCGGAATCATCGCGCGGCTCCGGTCGCAGCCGCAGCGCCAGCAGCCCGGCGCCGAACAGCACCAGCACCACCCCGAGCGGCAATGGCAGGTCCGACGGCAGCCCGAGCGAGTAGCCGAAAGCGATGACCGCGATCCCGGCCAGCGTCACCAGCACCGCCACCGCGGTGGCCAGCGCCGGACGGGGCAGTGGCGGCGGCGGTGGCGGGATGAAGTGCTCGACCTCTTCCACCGGATCCGGCCGGCCAGCCACGCCGGCCGCTTCGACCGCGATCGAGGTGTTCCATTCCAGCAAGGGCCGGCCGAGATCCGGCATGTCGGCGATGATCGCGGCGAACTCGCGGTCGAGGTCGATGCCCAGCAGCGGATCCGGCCGTACCTCACGCTCGCGGTGCCGGTTGGCGGAAACCTCGATACCCAGTTCGGCGGCGATCTCGGTCAGCACCAGCTTGGCGGCCTCGGTCTGGTCGGCGGCGACGTAGAGCCGGTCGGCGGTCACCGGGTCGTTGGTCGGCTCGACGTAGGCCGGCACCTCGCGCAGCCCCAGCACGTCCAGCAGGTGATCGGCCAGTCGCGGGTCGACGTCGGCCACCGGCGCGTAGGCCTCGGAGTCCAATCCGTTGTCGCGGCGGCCTCGATGCGAGGCGGGCGAGGTCATGCCCGGCCCCGCTCGGTGCTCACTGACCGGGCCATCGCTAGCTGCCGGTCTCAGACGTTGCGTGCTGGCGGATGAAGTCCAGGCTCTGGTCGAAGATCAGCTCGGCGTCGTTGTCCATGGTGGCTACGTGATAGCTGTTGGTCAGCGGGACCTCGGTGACCGTCGTCGAGGTGGCCCCGGCATGCAGCAGCTTGCCGGACAGCTCGTCGACCACGTGATCCTCGGTGGAACGGAAGTACAGGATCGGCACGGTGATCTTGGCCAGGTCGGCGACCGTGAGTTTCCACAGCTGCATCATCGACACCAGCGCCTTGAGCGGAGTCTTGTCGTAGCCGTTCTCGCTGACGCCGGCCTTCTTGATGTCGTTGCCGATGCCGGGCCGGGACGGGACGGCCCAGGCGATGTACTTGGCGAACGGGGCGTCCTTGCGCAAGGTGCCGTACGCGGCGTTGACCAGCACCGCCCCCGCCAGCTTGGAGTCGGGGTCGTCGGCCAGGTCTTCGGCGAGCCGGGTGACCAGGGTGCCGCCGAGGGACAGGCCGCAGGCGAAAACGGTGTCGCAGCGAGCGGCCAGCTCGTCGTAGCCGGCGCGGATCTCGGCGTACCAGTCCGTCCAGCGAGTGGCGTTCAGGTCCTGCCAGCGAGTGCCATGCCCCGGCAACCGGGGCAACCGGACGCTGTAGCCGGCATCGGCCAGCCGCTGCGCCCAGTCCCGCATGCTGGCCGGGCTGCCGGTGAAACCGTGGCTGACCAGCACCCCGATCCGGCCGGCCGGGCCGGCGCCGTCGGCAGCGAACGGCTCGGCACCGGTGACGACCGGGGCTGCTGGCGGGTTGGGCACGCCTGACTCCCTCTGGCTGGTAAGTACTCCTATCATGCCGTCCCGGGCACATCCTGGCTACGCCCGGGGGCGCCGGCAGCTACGGCCGGGGCCGCCGGCAGCTACGCCCACGCGAGCCGGCAAGCGCGGGTGTTGAGATTGTCGCTGGTGTGCGAGCCGGACTATGGTCATCTCAGCTGAACACGAGAGCCCAGGAGGCCGCCGAGTGCTGTACTGGTTCCTGAAGTTCGTCGGGCTGGGTCCGTGGCTCAAAGCGGTCTGGCGGCCATACGTCGAGGGAGCCGAGAACGTCCCCGAGCATGGCGGCGCGATCCTGGCCAGCAATCACCTGTCCTTCTGCGACTCCTTCTTCATGCCGCTGATGGTCCGGCGCCGGGTGACCTTCCTGGCCAAGGCCGAGTACTTCACCACCAAGGGGCTGAAGGGCGCGCTGTCCAGGTTGTTCTTCTCTGGCATCGGGCAGGTCCCGATCGACCGTGACGACGCCGACGCCTCGCGCGGCGCGCTGACCGCCGGGGTCCGGATCCTGAAGAAGGGCGATCTGCTGGGGATCTATCCCGAGGGCACCCGCTCGCCGGATGGCCGGCTCTACAAGGGCAAGACCGGCGTCGCCCGGATGGCCCTGGAAGCCGGCGTGGTGGTGATCCCGGTGGCCATGATCGACACCGAGAAGACGATGCCGACCGGCCGCAAGATGCCGAGGTTGCGGCCCCGTCCGGGCGTCCGGTTCGGCAAGCCGCTGGACTTCTCCCGCTACGAGGGGCTGGCCGGCGACCGGTTCGTCGAGCGCTCGATGACGGACGAGATCATGTACGAGCTGATGCAGCTGTCCGGGCAGGAATACGTCGATACCTACGCGGCAAAGGTGAAACTGGCGACCGGTGCGAACCTGGGCTTCGGGGCCCGCGACGGGCATCCGGACGCGGTCGGCAGCACCCGGGATGACCGGGTTCCGACCGAGCAGGCAAGCTGACGCGCGCTTGAGGTACTTCTACGACTGCGAGTTCATCGAGGACGGCCAGACCATCGTGCTGGTGTCGATCGGCGTGACGGATGAGAACGGCCGCGAGTTCTACGCGGTGTCCACCGAGTTCGATCCGAGACGGGCGATCGACTGGGTCCGCCGGCACGTGCTCAACCAGCTGCCGGCACCGGCCGATCCCGCCTGGCGATCGCGTGCGCGGATCCGCGACGAGCTGCTGGAATACCTGCTCGCGCCGGGTGAGCCGGTCGAGCTGTGGGCCTGGATGGCCAGCTATGACCACGTGGTGCTGGCCCAGCTGTGGGGCGACATGCGCGCGTTGCCACGCCAGCTGCCCCGGTTCACCCACGAGTTGCGGCAGTTGTGGGAGTACGCCGGCAGCCCGCCACTGCCCTCGGCCGGTCCGGACGCGCACGACGCGCTGGCCGACGCCCGGCACAACCTGGCGCGCTGGCGGGTCATCGAGGGGCTGCTTGCGCCGGGGTGAGCCACCCGCTCGCGCCGGGGTGCGCAGCCCGCTCGCTATGCTCCCCACTCGACAACGCCGTCGTGTGGTCCATGTGCTGGTCTGCTGGAAGGAACAGTTGAGATGCGTATCGGTGTGCTTACCGGAGGCGGCGATTGCCCCGGTCTGAACGCGGTAATCCGCGCCGTGGTGCGTAAGGGTGTCGGGGTCTACGGCTACGAGTTCGTAGGCTTTCGGGACGGCTGGCGCGGCCCGCTGGAAGGCCTCACCCAGCCGCTGGGCATTGCCGAGGTTCGCGGGATCCTGCCGCGCGGCGGCACCATCCTCGGCTCGTCGCGGACCAACCCGTTCAAGATCGAGGGCGGCGTCGACCAGATCCGGGAGAACCTGCACTCGCTCGGTATCGACGCGCTGATCGCGATCGGCGGCGAGGACACCCTGGGGGTGGCCACCAAGCTGCACGAGCTCGGCGTGAACGTCGTCGGGGTGCCCAAGACCATCGACAACGACCTCAATGCCACCGACTACACCTTCGGCTTCGATACCGCGGTGAACATCGCGATGGAGGCCATCGACCGGCTGCACACCACCGCCGAGTCCCATCACCGGGCGCTGATCGTCGAGGTGATGGGCCGGCACGCTGGCTGGATCGCGCTGCACGCCGGGCTGGCCGGCGGCGCCAACGTGATCCTGATCCCCGAGCAGCGATTCTCCATCGAGCGCGTTTGTGCTTATGTGGAAAGCAGATTCGAGTCGCACTACGCCCCGATCATCGTGATCGCCGAAGGTGCCATGCCGCTGGAGGGCGAGATGGCGACGCTGGACAAGGGGGTGGATGCCTTCGGGCACGCCCGGCTCGGTGGCATCGGCGACTGGCTCGCCTCGGAGATCGAGAGCCGGACCGGCAAGGAGGCCCGCACCACGGTGCTCGGCCACATCCAGCGCGGCGGGACGCCGACCGCCTTCGACCGGGTGCTGGCCACCCGGTTCGGGTTGCACGCCATCGACGCGGTGCATGCCGGTGACTGGGGCAAGATGGTGGCATTGCGTGGTACCGACATAGCTCGGGTGCCACTGGCCGCCGCGACCAAGACGCTCAAGACCGTCCCGGACGCCTTCTACGCCGAAGCCGAGGTCTTTTTCGGTTAAGGCCTGGAAGTAGGCTGACCGGGTGACCGCCAGCCCGCAGCTAATCCCGGACGTGCCCGACCAGAATGCCGAACTGCTGCTGGACGCCTGGCGGGAACTGAGCGCCGCGCAGCAGCCGACCTGGCCGGACCTGGCGGTGTTGCGCGAGGTCGCCGACACGCTGTCCCAGCGACCGCCGTTGGTGGTGGCCAGCGAGGTGGACGCGCTGACCAGCAGGCTTGCTCAGGTGGCTCGGGGCGAGGCGTTCCTGCTGCAGGGCGGCGACTGTGCCGAGACGTTCGCGACCTCGTCGCAGGCCGATGTGGCGGGCAAGGTCCGGGTGCTGCTGCAGATGGCGGTGGTGCTCACCTATGGCGCGTCGATGCCAGTGGTCAAGCTCGGCCGGATGGCGGGGCAGTACGCCAAACCCCGCTCGACCGACCTGGACGCCTTCGGCCTGCCGTCCTACCGCGGCGACATGGTCAACGAGCTGCACGGCGACCTGGCCGCCCGGACGCCGGACCCGCGCCGGTTACTGCAGGCCTACTCCACCGCCGCCAGCACCCTCAACCTGCTGCGTGCCTACGCCGCGGGCGGGCTTGCCTCGCTGGAAAAGGTGCATTCCTGGAACACCGCCTTCGCCCGCAGCACCGAGACCGGCAGCCGGTACGAGCAGTTGGCCGCCGAGATCGACCGGGCGGTGCGCTTCATGCGGGCCTGCGGGGTGCACGATGCTGCGCTGGAGGGTGTCGAGCTCTATGCCAGCCACGAGGCGCTGATCCTCGAGTACGAACGGGCGCTGACCCGGGTCGAGAACGGCCGGGGCTATGACCTGTCCGCGCACTTCGTGTGGGTGGGGGAGCGGACCCGGCAGATGGACGGCGCGCACCTGGACTTCGTGTCCCGGATCGCCAATCCGATCGGGGTCAAACTCGGCCCGAGCACCACGCCGGAATTTGCCGCCGAACTGGTCGAGCGGCTCGACCCGGATGGCGTGCCGGGCCGGTTGACGCTGATCAGCCGGATGAGCAACCTGCGGGTCCGCGACGCGCTGCCGCCACTGATCGAGAAGGTGCGTTCGACTGGTCACCTGGTGGTCTGGCAGTGCGACCCGATGCATGGCAATACCGAAGAGACCGCGACCGGGGTCAAGACCCGGCACCTGGATCGGATCATCGACGAGGTCGACGGATTCTTCGACGTGCACGCCGAGCTTGGCACCCATCCGGGCGGCCTGCATGTCGAGCTGACCGGCGAGGACGTCACCGAATGTATCGGCGGCACCGCCGAGCTGACCGCCGAGGACCTGGGGCGCCGGTACGAAACAGCCTGCGATCCACGGCTGAATATCGAACAGTCCTTAGAACTGGCGTTCCGGGTGGCCGAGCGGCTGGTCGCCGACCGGCAGCGCCGCGAGTCGGTGCGGTCGGGAAGCGAGGGCTGATGGGCGCGGTCGATCTGCGCAGTGACACCGTCACCCGGCCGTCAGCCGCGATGCGCCAGGCGATGGCCGAGGCTGAGGTCGGCGACGATGTCTTCGGCGACGACCCGACCGTCAACGCCCTCGAACGCGAGGTGGCTGAGCTGCTCGGTCACCAGGCGGGCCTGTTCACCCCGTCCGGGACGCTGGCGAACCAGTTGGGCTTGCGGTTGCTGGTGAAACCGGGCCAGGAGCTGGTGTGCGACCAGCACGCGCACGTGGTCCGGGCCGAGCTGGGCGCGGCCGCGGTGTTCTCCGGCATCACCACCCGGACCTGGCCTGCCGAGCGTGGGGTGCTCGAATTGGCTGCGGTGGCCGAGGTGATCAGCCCGAACGCCGGGCCGTATCAGGTATCTACCGCCGCGATCGCGGTGGAGAACACTCACAACTTCGGTGGCGGCACCGTCCAGCGGCTGGCGACCGTCCGCCAGGTCCAGGAACTCGGTCGCGCGCACGGTCTGGGCCTGCACCTGGATGGTGCCCGGTTGTGGAATGCCCATATCGCATCAGGGCATTCGCTGGCCGAGTTGGCCGCCGGCTTCGATACCGTGTCGGTCTGCCTGTCCAAGGGGATGGGTGCGCCGGTCGGCTCGGTGCTGGTCGCCTCGGCGACGAGGATCGCCGAGGCCCGGATCTGGCGCAAGCGGTACGGCGGCGGGATGCGGCAGGTGGGCTTGCTGGCCGCTGCCGGCCGGTTCGCCTTGCAACATAACCTGAACCGGCTCGCCGAGGACCATGCCCGGGCGCGCCGGCTGGCCACCGAACTCGGCAGCGACCCCGAGCTGACCGAGACCAACATCGTGGTGCTGTCGGTGCCGGACGCACCGTCCGTGGCTGCCGCTGCCGCCGAGCAGGGCGTGCTGACCGCGGCGCTCGGGCCGCGCGTCCTGCGGCTGGTCACTCACCTGGACGTCGACGACGACGGCATCGACCGGGCAGTCGACGTGCTCAGGCCGCTCGTCCTCGGCTGAACATCTGATTATCGCTCAGCTGAACCCTCTCCGGGCCGATGGAGGCTAAGACGCGGCCATTCGGGCTGTGCTCTTGGACAGCCTAGGGGAATCTGGTGGCGTTAAGCCTCAGCATGAAATTTGGGCGCCGACTCGGCGCTCTCACGGCGGGTGTATCGCTCGCCGCAACCGGAATGATCGTGGCCGGCCAGTCGGCCTTGGCGGCCACCGGCGACCCGTACTACTCCACCGTCGTGGCGACTCCGGGTTTCACCACCCAGGGCCTGACCTTCGACGCCTCCGGCACGATGTACGTCGCCGCCACCGCCCTGCGCTCGATCGACCGAGTGAATTCCGACGGCAGCCTGACTCCGGTCGTCTCGTCCGGGCTGCAGGGTGCCAGTGGCATCCTGGCTGACGGCAACAAGGGCCTCTACATCGCCGACACCAACAACTCGCTGCTCAAGTACTGGGACGCCACCACCGGCGTGGTCACCACCCTGTCGAGCGCCGTCGCCACCCCGCACGGCCTGACCTGGGGTCCGGACGGCGACGTCTACATCGCCGACTCGATCAATAACCGGATCGCCAAGTGGGACCCGACGACGTCCACCCTGAGCGCTGCCGCCTACAACCTGAACTACCCGAGCGACGTCGCGGTGGCCCCGAACGGCGACATTTACGCCGCCGACACCAGCAACCACCGGATCGCCTATTTCCCGGCGTCCAACCCCTACGTGCCGCAGACCCTGGTCAGCAACGTCTCCTACCCGCTGGGGGTGGCGCTGGACAAGGACGGCAACCTGTTCTTCGCCGACCTGAGCAACCAGCTGATCGAGGAACGCAACGCCAGCACCGGTGTGGTCAGCACGATCTGGCACACCAGCAACAACATCTACGGTTTGCGGTTCGGTCCGGACGGCAGCCTCTACATGACCGACTCGAGCCAGATCCTCAAGCTCAACCCGTACAGCGCCCCGAGCGCGCCGAAGAACCTCTCGACCACCGCGGGCGATGGCTCGATCGATCTCACCTTCGACGTCCCCGACAACAGTGGCGGTGCCGCGATCAGCGGCTACGAGGTCTCCAGCGACGGTGGCAACAGCTGGGCGACGGCGACCACCACCGGCTCCGGTCCGTTCACCACCACGGTGTCCGGCCTGACCAACGGCACCTCGTACGCCCTGCAGGTGCGGGCGGACAACTCGATCGGCAACGGCACCGTGGCGACCGCGGATCCGACCATCCCGGACGTGGCCCCGGCGGCTCCGACCGACCTGACCGCCACCGCGAACGGCGCCGGCTCGATCGACCTCAGCTTCACCGCACCGGTCGCCAACGATGGATCGGCCATCACCGGCTACCAGGAATCCACCGATGGAGGGGCCCACTTTGCCCCGCTGACGGTTGACGATTCTGCCACTCCGATCACCGCGACGGTGTCCGGCCTGACCCATGGCACGACCTACGCCGTCCAGGTCCGGGCGGTCAACGCCGGCGGCCCGGGCGCGGCAGCCACCGCCAACGACGCCGACCCGACCGACGTCCCGTCCGCGCCACAGGCGGTGGCGGCGACCTCGGCCGACAAGTCGCTCGACGTGCAGTTCCAGGCGCCCTCTTCGGACGGCGGTCTGACGATCACCAAGTACCAGGCCTCCGTCGATGGCACGAAGTGGACGGACGTGGCGACCACGGCCGGTTCCGGTGCTGGCGTGCTGGACACGTCGGTCGACGGCCTGACCACCGGCACCCCGTACACGGTCCAGTTGCGGGCGGTCAACGCCGACGGTCCGGGTGCGGCCGGTACTGCCGATCCGGCGACGCCGCTGGGCGTGCCCGGCGCGCCGACCGGTCTGACCGCGACGGCGGGCAACGGCTCGGCACGGTTGAGCTTCAGCCCGCCGGCCGACAACGGTGGTTCCGACATCAGCAGCTACCAGTACACCGTGGATGGTGGTGACCACTGGCTGACGCTGAACGTCGACCAGCTCCCGGGCGTGATCAAGAGCAATCTGACCCCGATGCCGTCCACCGCCACGGTGACCGGGTTGACCAACGACAGGCAGTACCAGCTGCAGATCCGGGCCGTGAATGCTCAGGGTAACGGCACTGCCTCCGATCCGACGTCGGTCACCCCGGCGGCACCAGTTCCGCCGGTCATGGTTCGGATCAATGGCGCGGCGACCCAGGTCGTCCCGGTCGGTTCGACGGTGACCATCTCGGGCACCGCAGCGGCGGGGTCGAGTGTGCGGATCTACCTGCGTCAGCGTGGCCAGACCGGTTACGTGCTGCGCCGGATTCTGACTGCAACCGGGTCAGGTACGTTCAGCACCAGCTACGTTGCCGGTGATGACTACCGGTACTACGCCCAGGTCGGCTCGACGGTGTCCGGGTCTGTGCTGACCCAGGTCGCACCGACCGTCACCGGTCCGCTGAGCCAGACGGTGAAGAAGAACAGCACCGTCGTCCTCAAGGGCTCAGGGGTTGCGGGCAGCACCGTGCAGATCCACTTCCAGGTGCTCGGCGCCACAAACACCATCGTCCGCGATGTCGTGGTGGCCGCCAACGGCCGCTGGACCCGCAGCTACCTGGCAACGGCGAGTTGCCATCTCTACGTAAGCGCAAAAACGAACGGCATTGTGACCAGAACCTACCTGGTGCTGGCGCGCTAGAAGGAATTACCTGCTCTACAAAGGCCTGAGCGGGTGATCACGGTTCGGGGCGTCGCCATCATGGTGGCGCCCCGAACCATGTCTGCCGTCATGCAGGCAACGGACCGATCGTGGTGCTACGCCCGGGGCTACAACGGCTAGCTACTTCTGGATCACCCGGGCCAGGAACGGTGACAGTACCCCCGACGAGCCGTTGCGGTAGTTCCGGGGCGGTCAGTTCGGGCCGCGCCACCCACCAGCGCAACAGCGATTCACTCGCGCCGATAAGGGCATGTGCGTTACCTCGACGTCGACCTCGGGCCGTGCGTCCTGGGACTGGTCACTCACCTGGACGTCAACGACGACGGCACCGATCGCGCGATCGAGGTGCTGCGCCCGCTTATCGTCAGGGGCTCAGCGGCCGGGCGCAGGCGGCCGCACCCGCACCGCCTACTCTGCACCGATGGATGAAACGCGATTTCCTGCCATTCGGGAGTGGGCGCGGGCCAACGGGTACCAGGTCACCGAGCATGGGCGGATCCCCGCGAGCCTCGTCGAGGCCTACACCGCTGCCTCCAACTTGCTGCCGCGGCCAGTTCCGCCGCAGGTGCCCCCACCGGTCAGCGCGCCACACACCTGGCTGCGCACGGTCTCCTTGGACTACGGGCAGTTCTACCTGAGGACGACGGCGGCCGGCCGGTTGGCCGAACTGATGCCGGCGCTGGAACGAGCTATGGCGGGTGAGGGGATAGCCCAGGATCCTGGTGCGTTGGTGGTGCTCTCACCGCACCAGAACAACTTCGCGCTGGCCCTGACGATCGAGTTGCTGCTCGACGAACCGGCGGCTGACCTGGACGAGTGGCAGGAAGCCTTCCAGGCCCAGATCGAGGTGGACGAGGACGGCATGTACTACGAATCGCCGACGCTGTCCGGCGAACAGTTCGAGGTGCCGGCCGGACAGTACCGGCTGCTGATCACCGGCCGGGGTTTCGTGGCCCACGGCTGGCCGGGATCTACCGAGCCCGGCGACGTCTGGCGGTTCCGGCTGTGGCCGTGTGAGCAGAGCTGCCGGGCTGCCCGACTCAAGGCATGGCCCGGGCCGGCGTAGTAGTCAGTCGGCTATCAGGCAGCCGCGCGGGCTGTTCCGCTGGTGTGCTGCGACTGCGGCCGGCGCTGTAGCCGGATGGCCAGGCCGGTCATCGCCAGCACCAGCAGCCCGAAGAAGCCGGCGAAACCGAACTCGAACTTCCAGCCGGAGGCGCTGGCCATCGGGCTACCGGGCAGTTCGGCGTAACTGGGATCGTGTGAATTCACCAGGGCGATGATCTGATCACCCGGCTGATCGGTGGTCCGGTACGGCAGGTGGGCGGTGCTCTCGGTCCGTCCGGCGACCGGCTGCGGCAAGGTAAGCAGAATCTGGGCGGTGTGGTGGGTACCGGCCTTGTCCTGGTAGACGTGGTTGCTGGTGGCCCGCACCGTGGCCAGCAAGCGGACGCCGTGCCGCTGGGTAGCCGTCGACAGGTCGGCGTCGCCGTGGTTGCGGATCGCGCCGGCCACGAACAGCACGGTGCAGACCAGAAAGATCAGGATCGGAAACAGCAGTGCCAGCCAGCGCACCCGAGAACTACGCTGCCTGGCTGGTTTCATGACGCAAGCCTACGATTCGGCTGTTTTCACAGTCCGGCGAGGATCGGCCCGATGATCCTGGTCAGCCGCTGCGCCATGTCGATGGCCGACTCCTCGGGCCGCTGCACCCACCAACGCAGCAGCGACTCGCCGGCCCCGATCAGTGCGTGCGAGGCGGCCTCGGCGTCCACCGGATCGGCCAGCACCGAGCCGATGGCCTGGTTGATGATGGCGAAGATCCGGTCCCGGTAGCCGATGGTGGCAGCGGCGACCGCCGAGTCGGCCGGCATCGTCTCGGAGTAGATGACGCCCCACCAGGCCCGATTGCGCTGCTCGGCATAGCTGAACAGCCCCGCGGCGGTGGCCAGCACCTGTTCGATGGGCGTGGTGGCACCGGCCACCGATTTCTCGATGGCGGCGATCAGGCCGTCCCCGACGAAGGTCAGGCACGCCAGGTAGAGCCGTTCCTTGGAGTCGAAGTACAGATAGAGCATCGGCTTGGTAACCCCGCACCGGGTGGCGATCTCGTTCATCGACGCCCCGGCGTAGCCGCGTTGGCAGAAGACCTCGGTCGCGACGTCGAGCATCTGCGCCTCGCGTTCGGCGCGCGCGAGCCTTGCGGAAGCCATAGCGGGGAGCTTAGCCTTCATGCTAACTTACCGAGCGGTAAGGTAACTTACCCGTCGGTAAGAAGGAGGCGGCGAGCGATGGGGCTGACCCAGATCCACGATCCGGTGATGTTCGCGGTTCCGGTGTTCGTGGTGTTCGTGCTGCTCGAGGTGCTGGCCATCCACGTGCTGCATCACGACCAGTTCGGGCTGGCCGATGAGCCCGCTCGCGGCTACACCGCCGCCGACACCCGCACCAGCCTGACCATGGGTATCGGGTACTCGGTGATCAACCTGTTCTGGCGGCTGGTGGTCCTGGTCATCTACTCCGCGCTCTACGAGCTCACCCCGCTCAAGCTCAGCCCGACCGACTGGTGGACCTGGGTGCTGGTGTTCTTCGCCGACGACCTGGCCTACTACGCATTCCACCGGGTCTCGCACCGGGTTCGGTTCTTCTGGGCCGGGCATGTGGTGCACCACTCGTCCACCCACTACAACTTCTCGACCGCGCTACGCCAGAAGTGGACGCCGATGCTGACGTTGCCGTTCTGGATGCCGCTGGCGCTGGTGGGCATTCCGCCGTGGGTGATCTTCACCGCGATGGCCTGGAGCCTGATCTACCAGTTCTTCCTGCACACCGAGAAGATCGTGAAGATGCCGGTCTGGTTCGAGGCGGTCTTCAACACCCCGTCCCACCATCGGGTGCACCACGGCAGCGACACCGACTACCTGGACGTCAACTACGCCGGCATCCTGATCATCTGGGACCGGATGTTCGGCAGCTTCGTGCCCGAATCGCACCGGCCGACCTATGGCCTGACCAAGAACATCGACACCCACAACCCGATCAAGGTGGCTTTCGGTGAGTTCCTGGCGATCGGCCGGGACGTGAAGAATGCCCGTGGAATCAAGGCGAAACTCGGCTACATGTTCGGCCCGCCCGGCTGGACACCGAAAGTAGAGGCTATTACTTTTCGCCGCTCAACGTTCTGAGCACGGGCGTCAGATCCGTTGGCAAAACCGGGCCGATATAGAGCGCGGCGATCCGCTGGTGGGTATCCAGCAGGACTGTCAGCGGCAACCCGGTAAGCGGTATGCCTTTCAATTGCAGGCCGATCTTTGCCGTCGGGTCGTAGATGCTGGGAAAGTCGACCTTCGAGTCTGCGATGAAGGCGCGCGCCAGAGGTGCTTCATCCTTGATGTTCACCCCGACGAACCTGATTCCGGTGCTGGTATCTTCCCTTGCGAGCTGACCCATCTGAGGCAGTTCGGTACGGCACGGACCACACCAGCTCGCCCAGAAGTTCATGACGGTCGGATGCCCGGAAATCGTGCTCGCCTGGAATGCCCCGCCCGAGAGAAGCTTCAAACCGCTCAGGTCCGCTGCCGGTCGTTTAGCGGCCGCGATAAGGGAGCCAGTTTTCGTCGGTTGTATCGATCCTGCGTGGACGCCCCTACGAAACGCATCGAAGGCCACCACGAGCGCACAGAGAACCAGGATCGTGAGTGCGCCGACAATGAGCGTCCGGGGGCGCCTGAGAATATGCACCTTCTAGTTGACGATCCCTGGAGAGCAAACATTCAAGACAGAAGTCCATCCCGTGGTTGTGTCTTTAAATGAGCCACATCCATAATATGTATGCCCAAAGGAAACATTGGCGTAAGTAACGTTAGATGCATACGAAGCGCTAGTATCTGTTGCCGATGTCGATGCAACAGTTACGCACCCAGACGCGCCGCATTGCTTTAGGTAGAGAACATATGGCTTAGTGTCTGAACCATTATCTACTTTCCAAGTTATGATCGCATCTCTAGCAGATCCCTGTTTAAGTACTTCGAACTGGACGTACTCGTCCGTCGACCCGTGAACATAAGTGTTATAGGCACAGCCATCATTTGGATTCGGACAGGGATTAGGTGTTGCGTATGCAACGCTGCTTGTGTAGCCAACAACAAAAAAAAGAGGCACTAGCACAAATGCGAGTCGCTTCCAGTGAGCTAAAAACTTCATGTCAGTCACCACTTCTTCGAAGATACTTGAGTGTGCTATCAGAGTAACAGGAGGCTATGAGCCAATAACTATGCCCCAGACCTGCGATCGCTCGCCAGCTTGTCAACACTGCTGCTACTTGACTCCACCCTTTGGCTCAGCCAGCGAGGTGCGCGGCTGAGGTTCGTCCGAGCAACGCCGGCAGGGTGGCCACCACCTGGGCCAGCTCGTCCAGGATCTGGCCGTTCAAGGCTTGCGCCCCGTCCACCAAGGCCTGTTCCGGGTGCGGGTGCACGTCGACCATCACGCCGTCCGCGCCGGCCGCGATGCCGGCCCGGGCCAGCGGCACCACCAGGTCGCGCCGGCCGGCCGCATGCGAGGGGTCCACGATGATCGGCAGGTGCGAGAGTAACTGCATCATCGGCACCGCCGAGACGTCGAACATGTTGCGGATGGACGGCTCAAAGCTGCGAATACCACGCTCGCACAGCACGATATCGAGGTTGCCGCGCTGAGCCACGTACTCGGCGGCCATCAGCCATTCCTCATAGGTGGCAGACAATCCGCGCTTGATCATGACCGGCTTGCCGACACCGCCGACCGCCTGCAGCAACCCGAAGTTCTGCATGTTGCGGGTACCGACCTGCAACATGTCGGCGTATTCGGCCACATCGTCGACATCGGTGACGTCCAAGACCTCGGTGACGATCGGCAGCCCGGTCTCTTCCCGCACCTCGGCGAGAATCTTCAATCCGGTCAAGGCTAAACCCTGAAACGCATAGGGCGAGCTGCGAGGCTTGTAGGCCCCGCCGCGCAGCAGCGTCGCGCCGGCCCGCTTGGCCAGCAGCGCAGATTCTAGCGTCTGCTCAGGGGTTTCCACCGCACACGGCCCGGCGATCAGGGTGAAGGTGTCCGGCCCGATCGGCACCCCGCCGACCCGGACGGTGGTGCGCTTGGTGTGGTTGTCGGCCGAGACCAGCTTGTACGGGGCGGTGATCCGCTTGGTGTCGGCGACGCCGTTCAGGCCGTTGACGTCGATGGTTTCCAGCACTGCCTCGGACCCCACCACCCCGATGATGGTCCGGGTGACACCCCGGCTGACGAACGCCTGGCCGCCGTGCGTGCGGATCTGAGCCACCACGCCGTCGATGTCGGACTGGGTTGCGGCCGGAGCCATCACGATCACCATGCGCTCAGGGTATCCGGCGGGTGGGAACCTGCCCTATTTCACGATGAGAACGACGATGCTGCCGACCCTGACCGAGGTGCCCGCGCCGGGGTCGGTCTTGTCCACCTTGGCGGCGGTGAAGTCCAGGAAGGACTTGTGGTTGACCACCTTCACGGTCAGCCCCAGGTTCTGCAGGGTGGCCCGGGCCACGTCCGGATCGCTGCCGTTCGGAAAGTCCGGAATGGTGACGAACTCCGGGCCCTTGGAGATGACCAGCTTCACCGTGCTGAACTTGGCCGCCGAACCTTTCGGCCCGGGGTCCTGGCTGACCACCGAGCCAGCGGGCACCTTGTCGGAATAGGCCTCGGACGTGCTGACCTTGAACATCGCTTGGCTGAGCGTCGAGGTGGCATCGCCCTGTGCCTGGCCGGTGACGCCCGGCACGGTCACGATCGGCGGTCCGGTCGAGACGTAGACGGTGACGATCGCATCCCGCTTGACCTTGGTTGCCGCGTCGGGATCGGTGCGCATTACCGATCCGGCCGGCACCTGGCCGCTGCTATCGGCCGCGTCGGTGCGCTTGAGCTGCACCGGCATTCCCGAGAAGGCCTGCTGGGCCTGGTTATAGGTCAGGCCCACCACCGCCGGCACGCTGTAGCGCTCGGGGCCCTTGGAGACCACCAGTTGCACCAGCTTGCCGTCGAGCAGGTGCGCCCCGGCGTCCGGATGGGTGCCCAGCACCGCGCCGACCGGCACGGTTTCGGAATATGCCTGATCCAGCACCGGGTTGACCGCGAAGCCGTCCCGGCGCAGCAGCTGGGTAGCCGCCGACTGGGCCTGGCCGGACACGGCGGGCACCTGGTGATAGCGCCCGACCGCGAGGTACCAGGCCCCGTAGCCGGTCAGCAGCCCGAGCAGCAGGATGATCAGCATCACCAGCACGGTGCGGCGGCGGGCTCGCTGGCGGCGGGTCGGCGCCTTCTTCGCCCGCCGCGATCCGCGCTCGGCGGCAGCCGGTCGGCTGTCCTCGGCGCGCTGCTGGATCGCGGTGTGCTGGGTCGGTAGG
>JALYVK010000007.1 GCA_030853265.1 Actinomycetota bacterium | reverse complement strand
GGCCGAACCGGGGCACCGTCCGGGTGACGCTGAACTGCCCGCTGGCCGTGCTGCTCGCGCTCCGCGACCGGACGGCGGAGGCCCAGGCCTGCCTGCAGCTGGCCGGGTCGGTGGCCCGATCGCTGGGTTACGCCGAGGCCGAGGTGTTCATCCCGCTGTTCTCGGCCACCGTCGCCGCGCTGGCCGGCCAGCCCGGTGAGGCCGAGTCGTTGCTGCGGACCGCGTTGCGGGCCTGCGACCGGCTCGGCGAGGTCGGCCTGGTGGCCGCCGTCGCCCGCGACCTGGCCCGCAACCTGCTCGACCGCGGCGTCTGGGACGAGCCGCAGGCGCTGACCGGCTCGATGATCGTCCCGCTGGCCCCGTCCGAGGCTGCCGACCAGCTCGGCGTCCGGGCCCGGATCGAGGCACTGCGTGGCAACCCCGCGCTGGCCGCGGAACTAGCCGGCCGGGCCGCCGTCGAAGCCGCCCGGACGGACTCGCCGATCTCGCGCGGGATCGCCGAGCTGGACCGCGCCCAGGTGCTGCGGGCCCAGCGGCAGTTCGTGGCCGGCCGGCAGGCGGCGATTGCGGCCGGTGGCTGGTTCGAGCACAAGGGGCACCTGGTCGGCAGCCGGCAGGCCACCGAGCTGGCCGACCTGATTGCCGCCGAGGGAGCGCTGCGATGACCGCCAAGCTGAAGTGGGGGCTGCGCGGAGCCGGGCCGGACGACATCCCGGTACGGGCGGCCGGGGTGTTGCCGAGCACCGCCGAGCAGGCCTGGGGCGGCTCGACCGGCCGCGGCGTCCGGGTCTGCGTGGTGGACTCCGGGATCGAGGGCGACCACCCCGAGGTCGGTGAGCTGCACGGCTCGTACCGGGTGGTCAAGGACGACGACGGCTGCCGGGTCGAACCGACCGAGGCGGTCGACTCGTGCGGGCACGGGACGGCCTGCGCCAGCATCATCCGGCAGGCCGCGCCGGACTGCGAGCTCTACAGCGTGCAGGTGCTCGGCGCCGGTTTCGCCGGCACCGGCGAGGTGCTGCTGGCCGGCCTGCGCTGGGCGGTCGATCAGGGTTTCGACGTGATCAACATGAGCTTGTCCACCACCCGGCAGCAGTTCGTCCAGGCATTGCACGAGATGGCCGACGACGCCTTCTTCAGCCGCGGTGCCATCGTGGCCTCGGCGCACAACTCGCCGGTGGAGAGCTTTCCGTGGCGGTTCTCCTCGGTGATCTCGGTCGGCTCGCATCAGCAGGAGGACCCCGAGCTCTACCTCTACAACCCCGACCCGCCGGTGGAGTTCTTCGCCCAGGGCCAGAACGTCCGGGTCGGTTGGCTGAACGGCTCCACCATCCGGACCACCGGCAACAGCTTCGCCACCCCCCGGATCGCCGGCCTGTGCGCCCGGATCCTGGCCAAGCACCCGCAGCTGACCGTCTTCGAACTCAAGTCCGTGCTCTACCAAGCCGCCGCCAATGTGCGAACGAGGTGTGATTGATGACCGAAGCCCCGCAACCGGCCGGAGCCGATGCCGATGCGTTGCCGCTGCTGCAGTCGGTGGTGCAGGTGGCCCGAGCCATCTTCGGTGCGGCCGCCAGCTCGGTGTTCCTGCTCGACCGGGACGCCAACGAGCTGGTGTTCCAGGCCGTCTCCGGGCAGGGCGAGCAGTCGCTGGTCGGTGCGCGGTTCCCGGCCGATCGCGGGATCGCCGGCTGGGTGGCGATGTCCGGGGACGCGATGGTGGTGGACGACCTGTCGACCAGCACCGCCTTCGCCCGCGACCTGGCCGAATCCACCACCTACGTACCGAACTCGCTGATGGCGGCCCCGCTCATCTACCAGGACCAGGTGCTGGGCGTGCTCGAGGTGCTCGATCCGGTTGCCCAGTCCCGGTCGGACCTAGCAGAGCTGGACCTGCTGTTGTTGTTCGCCGGCCAGGCCGCGACGGCGCTGCGGATCGTGCTCGACCAGCGATCCCGGCGGGAGCCCGAGCTGGCCGCGCTGCGGACCGTCCAGCAGCTCAGCTCCAGCGACCGGACGCAACTGGTCGACGCCCTGACAACCCTGCTAACCCCCACCCCCTAACCGCACCCCGTAACCGCATTTCGCGGCCCGAGTTTCCACAACACGCCGATGGCGCTGCAAACTCGGGCCGCGAAATGGCGACAGAACCGACGGGGGCTAGGGGAGTTCGCGGGTGTAGCAGCGCAGTAGCCGGGGCAGTTCGTAGACCGCCGCGTGTGCGGTCACCTCGGCCACTGGCGCGGTCACCGCATTGGCCTCGATCAGCGATTCGAGCAGCCGCCGGGCCCGGCCGGGCAGCTCGGCCAGCACCTCGACGGCCTGGTCCAGGGTGAACCACGGGGTGGCCAGCGAACCGAGCCGGCGCAGGGCAGCCTGCTCGGCCACCTCCAGGTCAGCCAGCCCCGCCGCGAGCCGATTGCGCAGCACGCTGTCGCCGGTGCTCAGCTCGTCCAGCAGGTCGTCCGGCTCGTCCAGCCTGGCCGCGAACTCGGCCAGCGGCAGGTGCCGCAAGCAGCTCAGCTTGGCACCGGCTGTCCGGATCGCGAGCGGGAACAGCCCGGCCGCCAGCACGATCCGCTCGGCAGCCGGGGTGTCGTCGCGGACCCGGTCGGCGCCGACGATCCGGCCGAGCAGGGCCACCGCCTCGGCCAGCTCCAGCGGCGGGACCTCGATCCGCTCGGCGTATTCCAAGCCGGCCAGCCGGCGGCGGGCGGTGACCAGCACCTCGCTGTCACCCGCAGCCGGCAACAACGTCCGGACGGTCCGCTCGTCCCGGGCGTCATCGAGCACCAGCAGCAGCCGATGCTCGAGCAGCCAGCTCTGCCAGCGGCCGGCCAGTTCGTCCGGGTCGGCCAGCTCGGGCGCCCCGGGCAACCCGGCGAACCGGGCAAGTTCCTGCAGCAGCGCCACGGTCGAGCGGGTGGTGCCCTGGCCGGTGCGCAGGCTCAGCAGGATCCGGCCGTCCGGAAAGCTGCCGCCCGCCTGGTGCGCGGCGCGGACGGCCAGCGCGGTCTTGCCCATCCCGACCGGACCGGTCAGCACGGTGACCTGAGGGTGCCGGTCCCCGAGCCGGCGCAGCAGGTCCTCCCGGCCGGTGAAGTCGGCCAGGTCGGGCGGCAACACCGTCCGTGACCGCGCCGGAACCGGAGCCGCTGCCGGAGCCGACGCCGGAGCCGGAGTCGGACGGACCGGTCGAACGACGGGTTCGCCGCTGAGCATGGTGCGGTACAGCCGTTCCAGGGCCGGGCTGGGTCGCAGCCCAAGCTCTCGTGCCAAACCCTGACGCAGCTCGTCGAAGACGCTCAATGCCTCGGTCTGGCGGCCGGCCAGCTGCAGCGCGGTCATCTGGATCTGCCGCAACCGCTCCCGGAACGGGTGCAGCGCAGCCACCTCGCAGACGCGCTCGACCACCGCGCCGGCATTGCCGATGGTGAGCTCGGCCTCGGCCCAGTCCTCGAAGACCGCCAGGTACTTCGTTGACAGCCGGCTGGCCTCGCCACCGACCACCAGCCCCGACGCCAGCCCGTCCAGCACCGGTCCGCGCCACAGCCGCAGGGCCTCCCCCAGGCCGGCAGCGATCGCCGGCGCCCCGTGCAGCTGACCGGCCGCACGGGCTGCCGCGACCAGCTGCTGAAAGCGCAGGACGTCCAGCTCGCTGACCGAAACCCGCAACAGGTAGCCGCCGTTGTGGTGGGTCAACCGGTCGCCGTCGCCCTCGGTACCGAGCAACTTGCGCAGACAGGCGACGTAAACCTGCAGGTTCTTGCGAGCGGTACGGGGCGGCTCGTCGCCCCACAGCGTGTCGGTGAGCAGGTCGACCGAGGTCACCGCATTGGCCCGGCACAGCAGCATCGCCAGCACCAGCTGCTGCTTGAGCGGTCCGAGGCACACCGGCCGGTCATCGAGCTGGACGCTCAGCGGTCCCAGTATCCCGAACCGGATCGACGGGACCTCGCTTGTCTGCGCAGCCATCATGCAGACATCTGACTCTTCCGGCGGTATTGCGGCCAGCAGCCGCTAGGGCATGAAGTGGACAAGTCCAGGTCAGCATCTGACCGCTACCGGACATGGACAGCGCGGTTACCGCACCAGTGGCTCGGCGGGTAGCGGGTGGGCGGTTCGGGGATCGGCCAGCCGGACGGCCGCCCAGCCGGTCAGCGCCACGCAGAGCAGGTAGCCCAGGATCCGCACCGGGCCCAGCGGCACGCGCTCGCCGAGCAGCACCGCTCCCAGCACCACCGCCACCACCGGGTCGAGGATCAGGTTCGGCGGAAAGCTCGCCCCCAGTGGCCCGAGCTGGAAGCCGATCTGGACGAGCAGGTAGCCGACCACCGCCAGCACCACCACCGCGATCAGCGGCACCAGCCCGGCGGGGTGGCTGAAACCGGCCACGCCGAACTGAGCGAACACGTCCGCTACCGCCTCGATGAGCACGCTGACCACGCCGAACCAGCAACCGGCCACGATCCCGAAGGTGACCGCCCGTGGCACCGGTGGCCGGTTGCGCATCACCGCGATGGCCAGACCACCAAGCCCGATCGCGAGCAGCGACGTCACGGTCGCGGCCTGCAAGCCGATCGTCTTGCCCCGGTGCGGTTCGCCGAGCAGCGCCAGGAACAGCGCCAGCCCCAGGATCAGCGCGGCGCAGTTGCCCAGGTCGACCCAGGACGGCCGGGGCACCCCGAACGCCGACCGGACGAGCACCGCGACCGGCAACGACAGCACCAGCAGCGGCTGGACCAGCACCACCGGGCCGTTGGCCAGCGCGATCAGCTGCAGCGCGATGCCGAGCAGGTCACCGGCCGAGGCCAGCAGCCAGCGCGGGTTGCGAACCAGGTCGGCCAGCTTGCCGGCATCGGCCCGTCCGGTATAGGCGGCGGCGTGCTGGCCTGCGGTACCGGCGCCGTAGGCCAGCGCCGAACCGAGCCCAGCCGCCACCGCGAGGGTGAGCGACACCGGCGGCGTCAGCTAGCTGCGGCGGTGACCGGCAGCAGCTTCAGCGCGGTCGAGGCGAAGTGCGAGTGCACCCGGTCATCGACCGGATCCTGCGCCGGATCGCGGTGTACCGCCAGGTGGTTGTAGAGCGTGTCGCGCTGGGCCGGGATCCGGCCGGCCGAGCGGATCAGCTCGATCAGCTCGGTACGGTTGGACCGGTGCCGGGCGCCGGCGGAGGAGACCACGTTCTCTTCCAGCATCACCGAGCCGAGGTCGTCCGCGCCGAAGTGCAGGGTCAGCTGGCCGATGTCCTTGCCGGTGGTCAGCCAGGATCCCTGCAGGTGATTGACGTTGTCGAAGAACAGCCGGCTGACGGCGATCATTCGCAGGTATTCCAGCGAGGTGGCCTGGGTGCGTCCCTTGAGGTGGTTGTTCTCGGCCTGGTAGGTCCACGGGATGAACGAGCGGAAGCCACCGGTCCGGTCCTGCACGTCGCGCACCATCCGCAGGTGCTCGATCCGCTCGGCGTTGGTCTCGCCGGTGCCCATCATGAAGGTGGCGGTGGACTCGACGCCCAGGCCGTGCGCGGTCTCCATCACCGACAGCCAGATCTCGCCGGATTCCTTGAGCGGCGCGATCGCCTGACGGGGCCGGGCGACCAGGATCTCGGCCCCCGCACCGGCGAACGAGTCGAGCCCGGCCGCGTGCAACCGGGCGATCACCTCGGCATGGTCCAGGCCGGAGACCTTGCCGATGTGCACCACCTCGGACGCGCCGAGCGAGTGCAGGGTCAGCGACGGGTAGTCGCGCTTGATGGCGGCGAAGATCCGCTCGTACCAGTCGATACCCAGCTCCGGGGAGTGCCCGCCCTGCAACATGATCTGGGTGGCGCCGAGCTCGACGGCCTCGCTACAGCGGCGCAGGATCTCCTCGTCCGGATGCGTCCAGCCCTCGCTGTGGCCGGGGGCCCGGTAGAAGGCGCAGAACTTGCAGGCGGTCAGGCAGACGTTGGTGTAGTTGATGTTGCGATCGATGATGTAGGTCGCGATGTTGTCTGGATAGCGCCGCCGGCGGACGGCATCGGCAGCCTCGCCCAGGGCATGCAGCGGAGCGTCGGTATAGAGCAGCAACGCCTGCTCCGGCGAGATCCGGCCGCCGTCGGCGGCGTGCTGCAGCAGGCTGGCGAGTTCGTGGGAATCGGCGGCAGTCGTCACCTGCCCAGGGTAGACGGCGGCTGGTGCACGTACGGCGTGGTGGTGGTGATCGCGGTGAATCCCAGCCGTTGCAGGATCGGCGCGCTGTCGGCCGAGGCGTCCACCTGCAGGTACCGGGTGCCCTGCGTGACGGCCAGCTGCGCCCGCCGGGCGATCAGGGCTCGGTAGATCCCCCGGCCGCGCCAGCGGGCCGACGTCGCGCCGCCCCACAACCCGGCGAACTCGGTGCCCTGGTTGCGGACCAACCAGCCGGCCGAGATCAGCTCGTCGCCAGCAACAGCTGCGAACACGGTCAGGTTCTCCGGGTCGGCGGCGCGACGGGCGGCCAGGTCGGTGGCCAGCCAGCTCAGGTCGGTGTTCCACACCTCGGTCTTGAGTTGCGCGATCCGCTGGAAATCGGCCGGCTCGGTGACCTGCCGAATCCGCACACCGGCCGGCAGTTCGGGCTCGGCGGTCAGCTCGTCGGCCCGGCCGATCACCACCGTCTCGAGGTCCTCGGCGACGAACCCGGCCGCGAGTAGCCGAGCCGGCAGGTCGGCCGGCTCGTCATGGCCGTGCGTCTTCCATTCGAACGCCTCGCCGCGGTCGTCGAAGAAGGCGCAGGTACGCGCGATCAGGGCATCCAGCTCAGGCCCGCGCAGGCCGGCCAGGTCCCGGTAGTTGACGAAGCCCTGGTGCATCCCGACGGCTCGCATCAACGGCCCGTCCCAGTCGATGGTGACGCCCTCGGGTTCGCGATGGGCCATCGCGGTGCGGACCTGGGCGTCGTAGGTGGCGAGTAATTCGGTTGCGATCACCACCCCAGCCTGGCAAACCCCGTCCACCTAGTTTCGCCTTTCACCCGGATACCGAAGTTCGCGTTACCGGCTGCCGGCTGGCTCGTTGCTCGACTAGTAGTCCACATCAGCCAGCCAGAAAGGGCGCGACATGGGGGCCTACCAGGCCATCGTCGTAGGTACCGACGGTTCGGATTCTTCCCTTCGCGCCATCGACCGGGCCGCCGGGCTTGCCCACGACGCCGGGGCGAAACTGGTCATCGTCTGCGCCTACCGCCCCACCGATCCGGCCGACACGGTGGCCGACCGGGACGCGCTGGGCAGCGAGGGATACCAGCTTGTCGGTTCGGCACCGGCCGAGGACATCCTGCGACGCGCCGAGGGCCGGGCGGCTCGGGCCGGAGCGAGCAGCATCGACTCGGTATCGGTAGACGGCAGCCCGGTGCAGGCGATCCTGCAGGCGGCCAAGGACAGCTCAGCGGATCTGATCGTGGTAGGCAACCGCGGCCTGAACCGGCTCGGTGGTCGACTCCTCGGCTCGGTGCCCTCGGATGTGGCCAGGCGAGCGGACATCGACGTCCTGATCGTGCACACCACCTAGACCTAGACCTAGACCTAGACCTAGACCTAGACCTTGACCACCGACCGGGCGCCGGGGGCCGAGCCGTCCCCGCTGAGCGAGCCGGTTGACCGTAGCGAGTTGGCCGAGCAGCTGGAAGAGCTGTTGCTCGGTGGTCGGCGCCGCCACACCCGCGTCCAGGCGGCCGAACTCGCCGGCATCTCGCTGGAGCAGGCCAGCCGGTTGTGGAACGCGCTCGGCTTCGCCAGCGTCGCCGACGACGAGATCGCCTTTACCGACAACGACGTAACCGCGCTGGCCAATGCCGCCGGGCTGGTGAGTGCCGGCCTGGTGGACTCGGCATCGTTGCAGTCGGTGACCAGGATGGTCGGCCAGAGCATGTCCCAGCTGGCCGAGTGGCAGGCCCGGTTGCTACTGGAACTTCTCGCCGCGCGCCCGGAGCTGGTCGGCGCCGACCCGGCCGGTCTCACCGCCTTCATCGGACAGCTCGAACCGGTGCTCGAGCAGGTCCAGGTACACGTCTGGCGCCGCCAGCTGGCGGCGGCCAGCCAGCGGTTGCTGGACAGCGGTGTGGACCCGGGATCGGACACGCTGGCGGTCGGGTTCGCCGACCTGGCCGGCTACACCAGCCTGTCCCGCCAGGTCGGGGTGAGTGAGCTCTCCACAGTGCTCGAGGAATTCGAGATGCTGGCTGCCGAGCTGATCGCCAAGCAGCAGGGCCGGGTGGTCAAGACGATCGGTGATGAGGTGCTGTTCGTTGCCGGTACCGCAGCGGCGGCCGCCGAGATCGCGCTGAGCTTGCAGGAGCGGGCCGGCCTGGACGGGCGGCTGCCGCCACTGCGGATCGGGCTGGCGCTCGGGTCGGTACTCGCCCGGTTCGGTGACGTCTACGGCCCGGTCGTCAACATAGCCAGCCGGCTGACCGGCCTCGCCCGGATCGGCACGGTGCTGGTCGACCAGCAGCTGGCCAGCGCGCTGGCCAGCGATCCGAACTACTCGCTGCGGCGAATGCGGCCGGCGTCGGTTCGCGGCTACCAGCACCTGAGCGCATCCCGATTGCGTAGGTCGTCGGATAACGGCTGAGTTGCTGTTACCGAGTTCGTGTTATGTCTAGGTTAAGAGTGTTACTTTTGCTATCCGCACGATGACTCGCCTGGCACAGTGAGGATCACCGAGGCAGAAACGGGCAGCTACCTTGTCAAACGGCACTCATAACTACTCGCAGGCCAGTTCCCATCCTGCGAAGCGCGCTTCTTCCAGTGTGGCGTGCACGATCTGGCGGACCGAGCCCCGAGCCTCGGGAGACGCCACGCCCAACAGGATGATCTCGGGGTTCGAGCAGGACAGCTCGATCCCCACCTGGCCGGCAAGGGCATCGATCAGCCAGGCAGCGACCAGCGCGGCTGGACTGGCCCCGGGGTCAGTCCGGCAAAAGCGAACGGTCCAGGCCGTCACGACGATCAGTCCCTCCAGGCTCGGTTCGAGATCCCCATCGTGCGCCACTGTCCGTAACCACCACAGTGCCCCGGATGGCAGGTCACTGACACCGAAGGTCAGCAAACAGCCACGGCCGCGGTGATGGTGCTCGCCGCACTCGGCTTCAGCCCCGAGCAGGAATTGCTGTACCGGGCGTTGCTGAGCAACCCTTCTCGCACCGTCGACGAACTCGCTCGCGACCACGGCCTGGCGCCCGGCGAGGTCACCGAGGATTGCGCGCGGCTGGTCGAGTTGGGCGTGCTCAAGCGGGACCTGACCAGCAGCTCGGGTTTTCTGGTACCGAAGCCGGCAGCGGCACTCGGCCAGCTGATCGAGCAGCGCGAGGACGAGCTGCTGCGGCTGTACCGGCGCGCCTCGGAGAGCCGGTTCGTGATCGGCGAACTCGAACTGCTGTACAACGGACGCGGCGCTCGGGCACCCGAGGATCACGGGGTGGAGCGGGTCGAGGACGTGCACGCGATCCGGGACCGGCTGGAAGAACTCTCCTTCTTCACCCGGACCAGCGTGTACTCGATCCAACCCGGTGGCCCGCAGAGCCGGGAGTCGCTGGAGGCGAGCCGTCCGCTGGACCAGCGCGGCATCCGCCGCGGCGTGGAGATGCGGGTGATCCACGAGGCCTCGGTGCTGGACGACGAGCTCAACCGGGCCTACCTGCGCGAGCTGGTGATGGGTGGCGCGAAGGTCCGGGTGACCAGCCAGCAGATCGATCGGATGATCATCATGGATTGCAAGGTCGCGGTGGTCCCGGTCGACCCGGGCAACAGCAAACGCGGCGCCCTGATCGTCAGACACCCTGGACTTTTGTCTGGTTTTCTCGACCTATTTCATCGCGCGTGGCAGGATGCGTCCGAATTGCCCTGGCAGACAGAGGGTAGCGAGGCGGCTCCGGAGATTGAGATTTCCCAGCAGGACAGGCGAATTCTCGAGCTGCTCGCCTCTGGTTGCACCGATGAAACCTCGGCCCGCGAGGTGGGGGTGTCTGTCCGACACCTCCGCCGGACAATCTCTCGATTAATGCAGGAACTTGGCGCTAACAGCCGATTCGAGGCCGGCGTCGAAGCCGCCCGGCGCGGCTGGTTGTAACGCTGCGCAATCGGGTCAGATCGGCGTCAACTTCCTGCTATCTGATTGTCAGGTTGCTGCCCTGAAAGCGCATGGCTCAAACGGTCGACAAACGATGTGATTCGCGCTGTCCACAAACACATTGCGCCCAGGAGTCACCGTGTCTATCAGCCTCATCCGTCACTCTCGCACTCAGCTCGCCAGCGTCGCGACGTTCGGCCTTCTCGCTGTCGGCGCGATCACCATGAGCAGCCTCGCCCACGAGTCCCACACCGCCACTCCTGCCGCGGCTCCCGTCCAGGCGCACACCTACGCCGCGCCCGCTGGCGTATTCGGCTGGGACTGAGCCGAACTTCCGATCGGCCCTGACATCCATCGAGCCGGGGATCGGAATACGGCTAGTCCCGTCTGGCCCCTATCCCCGAGAGGGTGGCGGGGTTTCGTCTCCCGCAGGCGAAGCTCCGTCACTCTCGCCGTCTGATCGGACATTACCCATAGTCACCGATCACGGAGTGTTTCCTCGGGGTGGCAAACGGTAGTCAAGACGCCCGACAGCTGGCAGCTCTCGATCAGACAGCCGCCGTCTGATCGGGTCGATCAGACAGCGGCGAAGTGCGGGGTCACCGGATTCTCGATGGCGCCGGCAGCGGCCGCCCGACGCGAGAACTCCACCAGGCCGGCAAGTTGGCGCTGGCCGAGTGAGAAGTCCAGCGTCCGGAAGTAGTGCGCCAGGGTGGCGGCATCGAAGATCTCCCAGCGCGCGGCCTGGCTGGCCACCTCTTCGACGTGCGCCAGCGCCTCGTCCCGGCTGCGCAGGAACGCGGTGTGGACGTCCTTCACCAGGCCGGGGTTCGCCTCGGCGAAGTCCCGCCGGGCGGCCCACACCGCGAACACCATCGGCAGGCCGGTCCAGGATCGCCAGGCCTGCCCCAGGTCGTGCACCTGCAAGCCACGGCTGGCGCCCTCGTAGGTGGCCCGCAACGCCACATCACCGATCACCACGGCAGCATCGGCCTCCAGCATCATCGCGGTCAGATCCGGCGGGCAGCTGAAGTAGTTCGGCCGCACCCCGTGCACCTCGTGCAGCCAGAGCTTGGCCAGCAGCACCGAGGTGCGCGAGGTCGAGCCGAGCGCGACCGGCCGGCCGTCCAGCTCGGCCAGCGGCCGCTGGGACACCAGATCCACCGACAGCACCGGGCCGTCCGAACCGACCGCGATGTCGGGCAGCAGCACCAGCTCGTCGGCATGACGCAGGTACTCGACCAGCGAGATCGGCCCGATGTCGAGCGCGCCGTCAACCAGCAGCTGGTTGAGATTGTCCGGAGTGTCCTTGGTCAGTTCGATGTCCAACAACGCGCCGGACCGGACCAGGCCCCAGTAGATCGGAAGGCAGTTCAAGAACTGAATGTGACCGACCCGAGGCCGGCCATTTGACGCAGTTGTCACTTCTCCGAGGTTACCCGCCGTGACCGGCGGCGCCCGCTGACTAGGCTCACCGGTTGTGACCGATGACCTCGCACTTGCCGCTGAGCTGGTTCACGAGGCCGGCCAGCTCGCCGCCGAGATGTTGCGCGGCGGCCTGCAGACCCGGCACAAGACCTCGGTCTCGGACGTGGTCTCGGCAGCCGACCACGCGGCCGAGGAGCTGATCGTGCACCGGCTGCGGCAGGCTCGCCCGGCCGACGGCGTGATCGGCGAAGAGGGCGCCAACGCACCCGGCGAGCGGGTCTGGTTCATCGATCCGGTGGACGGCACCTACAACTTCCTTTCCGGCCTGCCGTACTGGTGCTCAGCGCTGGCGTTGGCTGACCGGGCCGCACCGGACCAGCCGATCCTGGGCGCGGTCTATCACCCGTTCGCGGACGAGCTGTGGCTCGGCGGCCGGGATCACCCCACCTCCTGCAACGGGATCGCGGTATCACCGCTGGCCGACCAGGGCCTGGCGCAGCTGTCGCTGGCCA
Source organism: Actinomycetota bacterium (assembly GCA_030853265.1). Taxonomy (GTDB): domain Bacteria; phylum Actinomycetota; class Actinomycetes; order Mycobacteriales; family Jatrophihabitantaceae; genus Jatrophihabitans_A. The sequence goes on along the minus strand of JALYVK010000007.1, from coordinate 60,455 downwards.
GCTATCTGCACCCGGCGACGATGCCCGACGACGATGCGCGCGAGCCGTTCTTGGCCGTGATGCGCGGGGCCGCCACCGTCCGGATGCTCGGCTCGGGCTCGATCGAGTTGGCGTCGGTGGCAGCCGGCCGGTTGGGCTGCTGGGCGCAGCACGACTGCCTGGACTGGGACTGGCTGCCCGGTGCCGCGCTGGTTACCGCCGCCGGCGGGGTCACCGAGGTGCTGTGGCATCGCGGGCATCGCTGGCATCTGGCCGGCAACCGGCAGGCAGTAGCCGAGATCAAGCAACTGCTGGTGAGTTGAGATTCGCCAGACCTTGCCGGCCATTCGCTGTTTCCGGGCATTCGCCGTCACCGGGCAGTCGGCGGGTGGGGCTCGGTGGCCGTCCCCCGGCGGACCACCGCCCACACCTCACCGTGACTTACCGCAGTTCGGTCGTGATGCCGAGCGCCCCCGTGGCGGCGGACTCACGATCCGAACGTCACGTTCCGACTGGGTTGCCACCCCGGGCGAGCCGATCCGAAACGTGTTGTGCACGTACGGTAAACGCTTATAGACAAAGGGACAACCGGACCGCGCGAGCACAGAACACGGTCTGCGCATGACCAATTACGCTCTGCCAGAATTTCCAGTCCTAGGCCAGTCTTTTCCCCGATATGTCCAGACATAAAGGGTAAAACAAGGAGCAAAAATACTTACCAAAACGTTGCACGGACGGCCGGAACGCGCTGTGTCAATGCCGATCATGATGGTGGCGATCATGGCGCCGACCACCCTTGGCGTTGCCGTAGACCAGCGCGCCGCTGGCGGGAATCAGCAGGAAAACGAACCACGGTGCGCCGAGGGCGAAGAAGAGCGCCAGCGCGACGAACGGCGACAGCGCGACGACCGTCTCACCGAACCGGCCGAACAGCGGGCCACCGAGCGGGCCGGTCGAGTTGCGCCGAACCTCGCGGGGGTTGACCCGGCGCGGTTGGGCAGCAGCGTCCGGGGCCGGGCTCGCGTGCGGAAGGGGCAGATCGGCAAACAGCGGGATGAGCTCGCTGCTGGTCCGGGCCACCGACACCTTGGCAGACCGCTCGCCGTACTCATCGAGCTCCAACCGGCCGGCAACCAGGTGCTCCTCTAGCGCCTTCAGGGCAGCCTCGCGCTCGGCGGTTCCGATCCGGACGCCGTCATCACCGGCAGGCTCTGTCATGGGCCCATCCTGCCGTTTGGTCGACCGCGGCGAACAGTGCCGATTGTCACCGCGCGGCCGGTACCTTGCTCAGTCCGTCTTGCTCAGTCCGTCTTGCTCAGTCCGTCTTGCTCAGTCCGTCTTGCTCAGTCCGTCTTGCTCAGTCCGTCTTACTCAGTCGGGCGGGTCTTCGCCGGACAGTCGGGCGTCCAGGTCGTCGCGCTGGGTATGCCGGGCGTTGACCCGCTGCTCGAGGTTCGCAGCCATTCGGGACCGCTGCTTGCGCAGCAGCACGAAGGACAGCGGCACCGACAGCACCAGTGCGATCACCGCGGCGAGCAGGCTGGGAACCTTGGCGACCCAGAGCAATCCCCACAGGATAAAGAACATTGCGAACCGCAGCACGGTGTAGAGCCACATCGCGCCGAGCGTCTGACCGGCCGTCGGCGCAGCTGCGCGGCCGTCCGGACCATTCACGTCGGCTCCCACGCTTCTCACGCCCAGACGGCCTGCGGCTCGGCACGCCGATCGGCCAGCGCCACCGGGCCCTCGTATTCGCGGATGATCTCGTAGCGGGTATTGCGTTCCTTCGGCTGGAAACCTGCGTCCCGGATAAGGCCGAGCAGGTCGTCCTTGCTCAGCTTGTCCGGCGTACCGAAGTTGTCCGCGTCATGGGTGATCTTGTACTCGACCACCGAGCCGTCCATGTCGTCCGCGCCGTAGTTGAGCGCCAGCTGCGAGGTGGACAGCCCGTGCATCACCCAGAAAACCTTGACGTGCGGAAAGTTGTCCAGCATCAGCCGGGACACCGCGAAGGTCTTCAGGACGTCGGCCGGAGCCGCCATCTTCAGGTGCGACAGCCGGTTGTTGTCATTGTGGAAGCGCAGCGGGATGAACACCTGAAAGCCGCCGGTCTCGTCCTGCAGCTCGCGCAGTCGCAGGACGTGATCGACCCGGTGCCGGGGCTCCTCGATGTGGCCGTAGAGCATGGTGGCCGGCGTCTTGAGGCCCTTCTGGTGGGCCAGCCGGTGGATCCGGGACCAGTCCTCCCAGTGGGTGTTGTGATCCACGACCTGCTTGCGGACCTCCCAGTCGAAGATCTCAGCACCTCCACCGGTGAGGGACTCCAGGCCGGCGTCGATCAGCTCGTCCAGGATCTCGCTTGCCGACAACCCCGAAATTTCTTCGAAGTAGTGCACCTCGGTGGCGGTGAACGCCTTGAGGGCGACCTCGGGCAGTACCGCCTTGAGCTCGCGCAGCACCCGCGGGTAGTACTTCCAGGGCAGCGTCGGGTGCAGGCCGTTGACGATGTGCAATTCGGTCAGGCCGTCGTCCCTCATCGCCATCGCCAGCTCGACGGCCTCTTCGACCCGCATCGTGTAGGCGTCCTTGGCACCGGGCTTGCGCTCGAACGAGCAGTAGGCGCAGGACGCCCGGCAGACGTTGGTCAGGTTCAGGTGCCGGTTGACGTTGAAGAAGACCACGTCACCGTTCTTCTTGGTCCGGACACCGTGTGCCTGAGCGCCCAGCCAGGCCAGGTCGTCGCACTCGTAGAGATCCTCGCCGTCCTGGCGGGTCAGTCGCTCGCCCTGGGCGATCTTGTCGGTCAGCTCGGCCTTGCGGGTGGAGTTCCATGCCATGACGCCCAGAGTACGGAATGTGCCGGCCGGCGCTGGCATCATGGTCTTCCATGTATGTACCAGCGCACTTTGCCGCCTCTCAGCCCGAGATCGCGGGGCTGCTGGCACAGTCGGCCGGTCTCGACCTGATCTCGCCGAGCCCGGACGGGCTGGTCGCGACCTTCCTGCCGATGCTCTATGACGCCGAGGCCGGCTCACTGCTGGGCCACGTGGCTCGCAACAACCCGCACTGGCAGGTCGCCGACGGCGAATCGATGGCGATCGTGCGCGGGCCGGACGCCTATGTCTCGCCGTCCTGGTACGCCAGCAAGGCAGGGCACGGCCGAGTGGTGCCGACCTGGAACTACCTCACCGCGCACGTCTACGGCCGGCTGGTGGTGCACGACGACGTGTCATGGCTGCGCACGTTGGTCGGTCGGCTCACCGATCGGTACGAGGCCCTGCTGGCGGGAGCGGCGGGGACTCGACCCTGGTCGGTGTCGGACGCGCCGGCTGCCTACGTCGAGGGACAGTTGCGCGCGATCGTCGGCGTCGAGCTGGTGATCTCGCGGATCGATGCGAAGTCCAAGCTCAGCCAGAACCGATCCGAGGCCGATCAGGACGGCGTGGTCGCGGCCCTGTCTACCGGCTCGGAAGCGGCCCAGGCGGTCGCCCGGCTCATGCGCTCCTGAGCCGTTTCGGCTTTGGTTTGGCTGGTTACTGGCTTGGTTGACGGGTTATTAGCTTTGGTTGCAGGCTATTGGCTTTGGTTGACGGGCTATTGGCTTTGGTTGACGGGCTATTGGCTTTGGTTGTCGAGCCAGCGGCCGACGACCCGGCTCATTCCGGTTCGCTGCTCGGTGAAGCCCAAGGGCTGGTAGAACGCCGCCATATCCTCGGTGAACAGCCCGACGTGCTGTCCCGGCACGGTCGCCAACAGCCGCCTGACCACCTCACTACCGATCCCCTGTCGCCGATGACTGGTCGCGGTCCAGATGTCGACCAGGTAGGCATTGCAGACCCCATCGCTCAGGATCCGGCCGTTGGCCACGAATCGCCCTTGATCGCAAGCAAAAACCACCGCGTGCGAGTTCTCGTGCGAGAGCCCGTATTGCTCGACGGACCGCTTGTTGTCGAAATCGTCAGCGACCAGTGCGGCCTTCAGCGCGGCCCAGTCGATGCCGTCGGTGTGGTCGGAGAATTCGACACTGTCCATCCGATCATTAGACCCGCCGCCGACGACCCGTCACAACCAGGCTGAGGCCGGCAAGCAGTAACAACCCCGCCGCCAGGCCGATCGTGCCGGTCGGTGAACCGGTCGATGCAAGGGCCGCGGTCTGGCTTTGCGGGCACAGCGATGAGACATCATCAGCCAACAACGTCCGATTCGCATCCGGCAACCGGAACGTCAACCGGCCAGCACCGCCAGTGCTCGACCTCAGCAACATCACCGTCTTACCCGCCGGCACGCTGGCGCTGCCGGTAGCGCTTCCCGACCAACTGATTTTAGCTGGCAACGTATAGGGATTCGTCGCCGTATAGACCACCGACCCGGTCGCGCAATCGACACTGTGCCGAAGCAGCACGTTGCATGCACCCGGCAACACCGTCACCGTTATCTGGTAGCCGTAGAGATCCCCGGGGTCACTGTAATCGAAGGGGTCACTGTAAGCGAGGTGGTCCACACCCGAGAAGCAAGGATCTGGCGTGTAGGTCATCTCATCGTTGCCAAAGTTGAGAACACCGTGGGCCACGTAGGGAGGCTCCACACCGAGGTGGTCATCAACAAGGTCTTGAACAACGTAGACGGAATTTGCCTTGATGGTAACGGAGTAGTAATAGTCGCCGCTGTGGCACTCCGACGCGATGTTCGTGCCCAAGGCGCCGTGGTTCAAATAGATAGTAGTGCCGTCCGCGGGGGCTACATTGAAATCGAGATGATCATGTACCCAGCCGGATTGCACAATGAACACCTGGGTTTCCGGTTGCAGGTTTGGGCCTTGGTAGTCCAGCGTCACCGTCTGCGCAGTCGAGGTGAGGTTGTCGACCGAGTAGCCGTAGTTGATGCATTCTTGACTGAAAGACGCGGTGAGTAGACCGTTGAGCCCCGAGGATGTGCTCGGAGCCGCGCTCGGTGACGTGCTGCTGGTTGGCGCGGCCGGGGTAACACTGGTCGGCGCGGCACTGGTCGGGCCAGCACTGGTAGGCGCGGCACTGATCGACATCGTCGTACTGCTCACCGGGTCCGTGCTACTGGATACCGACGCGGTCGACGGCGGCGTGGTCGCTGTGGCGGCCGGGGCAGCGCTGCTCGATGGCGTATCTGCTGCGGTTGTAACGGTATCGGCAATCGCTAGTTGCTGGCCTGCGAGCAGTACGGCCGCCGCCACCACGATGCAGGCCACCGTCCATCGAGGCACCATGCCAGGTGTCAAGGTCATCGCCAACTCCTTACCTAGAACGATTTCAGCAATAAATTAAAGGCTATTGTGCCGCCGGCCGGCTACCAGAAGACCCGCACCCAGCATCAGCAGCAAACCCGAGAGCACCGCGGCCATCCGAACCGGCGAACCAGTCGAGGCGAGGACCGGGCCGGCCTGTGCGGCCGCAACCACAGCAAGGCACGAGGCATCGTAGGTGAACAGGGTTCGGGTCGTTCCGGCTATCCGGAAGGTGATCCGGTCGGGGCTCGATCCAGCACCGAGTGCGAAGGTGGCGAGCTTGGCCTTGCCCTTCGCGGGGATGGTGCCGCTGCTTACCGCGCCGGAGTGCCTGCTGCTCGCCCAGGTAACCGCAAGCGGCGCCGAGTAAGGACTTGTCGCGGTGTAGCTGACCGACCGGCTGGTGCAGTCGAGATTGCTCCGCGTGATGCTGACCTCGCAATCGAGGAACCTGACGGTCACCGTTACTGTGCCTTCCTCGGCCGCGATCAGGTCCTGGTAGCCGAAGTGGTCGGTGCCCGAGAAGCAGGCGTCGGGACGGTAGATCAGCGTGATCGGATAGCCAGCGCCGCCGACGACCGTGCCGTGTGCGGGTTTCGGATCGGCGGTGACGCCATCCAGTGTGTGCAAGGTGTAACTGCTGTTGGACGAGATGGTTACCGAGTGGTCGACGTGCGCGATGCAAAAGCGCAGGGCGACGTCGTAGTCCGGCTGCCCGTCGGTACTGCTCAGAACAGCCTCGGTTCCCGCCGGGATGGCCCGATCGAGGTACCGGAAAAAGTCTTCGCCTGGCGCTAACTCGATCGGAGGCTGCGGAACGCCATCGAGCGTCAGAGTGACCGTGTTGGAGTCGATTGAGCTGTTATCGAGCTCGAAGCCGTAGTGGTCACAATGCGGATCGAAGGTATACAGGACCCTGCCTGCCGGTGCGAACGGTCGCTTGATCGCCGTCCCACTTGGCGGGGTTACCGGCGCGGAACTCGCCGAGACCGAACTAGCTGGCGCGGAACTGGTCGGTGTAGAACTGACCGGCGCAGAGCCACCTGGTATAGAGCTAGTCGGCGCGGAACCAGTCGACGCGGTCGTAGCTGACGTTGCGCCGGCCGCCCCGGTGGCAGTAGCCGTTGCGGAATTGGTCGGCGCAATAGTCACCGGCGCAGAGGTATCCGCAGCAGCCGGCCCCTGACAAGCCAGCAGCGTAACCATCGCGACGGCCGCCACCGCCGCCGTTCGGGCGGCCGGCAGCAACAGTTGTCTTGCAATCATTGCTGAATCCTCTGATCAGGGACGGTTGGCGCTAGCGACGATGGTGATGGGTGCGGAGTAACCGTCCAGAAAATCGCCGGCCCCGACGACGCGTACCCGCAGGGTTACCCGCGTCCCGGCGGCCGGCGCCCGGACGCCGAGCACCTCCTGCCCGCTCAGGTCGGTGTTGTGCGGTCCGAGAGTGATCCAGCCGCCGGGCACCTGCTGCTCCACATAGGTCTTGCCGTCGATCAGCTTCGGATTCACGTTCACCACCAAGGCGATCTCTTGCCGGGGCGAGACGTTGATGGTATGGGTGCTGGTCGCTGCCCGCGGCCGCTCGCCGCCGGCCGACTGGGGCACGGCAGTTACCGAGACCTGCCAGGGAACCAGGACGGCAGCCGGCCGCAGCACCGACCGGACCGGCCCGGCCTGGGACTGGGTGAGTACCAGCGGCACGGTCACCAGGCCGGCAACCGCGATCGCGGCCACCGCCGGTCCGAGCCACAGTCGCCACCGGCGAGCCCGCCGCTCTGCCCGGACATAGGAGGTGGCGACTGTGGCCAGCAGGGCGGTCTCGTCCACCTGGTGCGCCCCGTGCCGCAGGCTGGCCGACAGCCGCCGTTCGAAATCGGTGTTCATCGCGGTAGCTCGGTGTTTATCACGGCAGCCGACCCGATCGAGCTGGTCCGGGCCTCGGAGCGACTGCCGCCTTCCAGCTCCCGCAGCCGGCGCAGCCCGCGTGCCGAGTGGGTCTTGACCGAGCCGGGCGCAATGTCGAGCAGCTGCGCGATCTCGGCTTCGGTCAGGCCTTCGTAGAAGCGCAGGACGACCACGCTGCGCTGCATCCGGGGCAGCAGGCAGACCAGCCGCCACAACCGATCCCGCTCGTCGTGCACCGCATAGTCATCGTGCAGATCCCGGGCGTCCGGCAGCACGCCGGGCAACAGTTCGCGCAGCCGGGATCGCCACATCGAGACGTGCGTGGTGTACAGGATCCGCCGCGCGTAGCCGAGCGGCGCGGTGCTCGTGTCGAGCCGGTCCCAGCTGCGATACAGCTGGACCAAGGTGTTCTGCAGGACGTCCTCGGCCGCGGCCTGCTGGCCGGTCAGCAGGAAGGCCGAGCGCAGCAGGGACGGAGCGTTCGCCGCAACGAAGCGGGCGAACTCGGCGTCTCTTTCCGACTGAAGTGTCATCTCACTTCTTACACGCGGCCCGGTGCGAATGGGGTTTACCTGCGACCCCACAAATTTCTCACCAATTCGCCCCGCGTGCCACCAAACCGGTAAGGATCAGTGCTGGGCGGCGAGCACCTTCAGCGCGGTATCGGCATGGATGTCCATATTGAACTCGCTGCCGATCTCTTCGATCAGCCGGCTATCGGTGCCGATCACGAACGTCCGGCGCTTGACCGGCAGCGGGCCGAATCGGCGCTTGACCCCGAAGATCCGGGCAACCTTGCCCTCGGTGTCGGCCAGCAACGGGTAGTCGAAACCGTTCTGGGTGGCGAACTGCCACTGCTTGTCCACCGAGTCGGTGCTGATACCTACCCGCTGCGCCCCGAACTCGCCGAACTCGGCCGCCAGATCCCTGAAATGGCAGGCTTCCCTGGTGCAACCGGAGGTCATCGCGGCCGGGTAGAAGAACAACACCACGGGGCCGTTGGCGACCAAGCTGCTCAGCAGTCGCGACTTGCCGTCCTGGTCGGGCAGTTCGAAGTCCGGAATTAGTTCACCTGGTCTCATGTAGGCAGCGTAGGTCGCGGCTGACCAGCCCGCCCGCCAGAACCGGTCCGGCCGCAGGCCGTAATAACTCGGAAACAACTGGGGAATCGGCGCGTGTCTGCCCGACCAGGGTGCCGACCGATGATCCGATATCCCCATGACATCACAGCATGGGACAAACCGACCAGCGCACCATCCCAGCGTCCTGGCCGAGGCCGAGAAGCGATCGGCGGACGTGCAACTGCGGATCGCCGACCTGATCACCAAGTTCGCCGGCTCGATGAACTTCGTCTACCTGCACGCGGTGCTGTTCGCCGGCTGGATGCTGTTCGTGGAGAAGAGCCCGTGGCCGACGCTGACCCTGGTCGTCTCGCTCGAGGCGATCTTCCTGTCCACGTTCGTGATGATCGGACAGAACCGGCAGGCTGAGTTCCAACAGAAGAAGGCCGACCACGACTTCGTCGCCGGCGAGCAGGAGCTGCGCAGCAACACCGAGTTGACCCAGCTGATCGCGGACCTGACCCGCGAGATCCACGCCAAGGTCTACGAGCAGCCCGGCCCCGCTGCCTGAATCGGCGCCTGGGCCGTCAGCCGGCCGGCTGACCGGCCGGCTGCACCCGTCCCTCGAACCGGGTGGACAGCACCACCGTGGACCTGGTCCGGGCCACCCCGCGGATCTTGGTGACCGCGCGGATCGCCTTCTCCAGGCCGCCGACATCGGGCACCCGCACCTTGACCACGAACGACTCCTCGCCGGCCACGAACCAGCAATCCTCGACCGCGGCCAGTGCGGCCAGCTCGGCGGCCACCACGTCCTCGTCCGCGGTGTCGGACAGGAACACCCCGACCAGCGCGCTCATCGAGTAGCCGAGCGATTCGGGGGCCACCGCGGCGTGGTAGCCGGTGATCACGCCCTGCGCCTCGAGCTTGCCGACCCGCTCGTGCACCGCCGGGGCGGACAGCCCTACCTCCCGGGCCAGCTCGGCGTAGGTCGCGCGGGCGTTGGCCCGCAGGGCATCGAGGAGCGAGCGGTCGACGGCATCCATCCCCCGAGTGTGTCAGTCCCGGCCGTCGAGCGGCGCGCGTGCCGCCCCGAGCTCACCCGTCCACCGGGTGATCAGCGAGTGCCCGACCCCGATCACGTCGAGCACCTTCGCGGCCACGAAATCCACCAACTGCTGCACCGAGCCGGCACCGGCATAGAACGCCGGACAGGCCGGCAGCACCACCGCGCCGGCATCGTAGAGCGCCAGCAGGTTGGCCAATGTGCTTCTGGCATAAGGGGTTTCTCGGGGAACCACCACCAGTGGCCGGCGCTCTTTCAACGTCACGTCAGCGGCCCGCTGCAGCAGGTCCTTCGACAGCCCGATCGCGATCCCGGCCACCGCGGCGGTCGAGGCCGGCACCACCACCATGCCCGCGGTCGGGTACGAACCGCTGGCCGGGCCGGCCGCCAGGTCGGTGGCCGTCCAATACCGGGTGTCGCCGGCCGGCCGGCCGAGCCACTCGGTCAGGTCGTCCTGCCAGTGGTTGTCGCGAAAAGCGATGCCGGTCTCGTCCAGCACGGTGAGGCGTGCCGCCCGGCTGACAATGACGTCCACTGCCTCGCCCGCATCGAGCAGGCCGTTCAGCACCGCCTTGGCATAGGGCGTGCCGGACGCGCCGGACACCCCGACGATCCACGGGGTTCGCGGGATGCGCGGGATGCGCGGGATGGCCACGGTTTTGTCAATCGCTCCGCTCCTCGCTCGTTCCTCGCTGCGATGCTCACTCATTAGAACCGCAGGCCTTGGACGATCAGGTCGGCCAGCGCGAAGGCGAACAGCTGGATGCCGACGAAGCCGTTCGCGGTGAAGAACGCCCGGTTCACCCTGGACAGGTCGTCGGCCTTCACGATCAGGTGCTCATAGACCAGCACGGCGGCGGTGACCGCCAGGCCGACCCACCAGAGCCAGCCGAGGCCGGCCGCGATGCCGAACCAGGTGTAGCAGCCGACCGTGACCAGATGCGTCACCGACGACCAGCGCAGTGCGGCCGGGATGCCGAACCGGGCCGGGAACGAGCGCGAGCCGATCTCGCGGTCGATCGCCGCGTCCTGGCAGGAGTAGATGAGGTCGAAACCACCGATCCAGCTGCCGACCGCGAGGCCCAGCGCGGTGGCAGGCCACGCGAAGCCACCGGTCACCCCCATCCAGGCGCCGATCGGGGCGACGGCCTGGGCCAACGCCAGCAGCGCCTGCGGAAAGTCGGTGAACCGCTTGCCGTAGGAGTACAGGATCAGCAGGCCCACCGCGACCGGCGAGAGCAGCAGCGGCAGCCAGCCGAGTAACGCCGCCGAGGCCAGGAAGACCACCAGGGCAATGGCAAAACCCCGCCAGGCCACGCTCACCGACAGGGCGCCGGTGACCAGTTCACGCTTGGCGGTACGGGGGTTGAGGGCGTCGAAGCGGCGGTCCAGGATTCGGTTGCCGGCCATCGCCACCGTCCGGGCGGACACCATCGCGATCACGATCAGTAGCAGCTGCCGCCAGTGGACCGAGCGGGACTCGATCCACATCGCGGTGAACGCGGCGATCAGCGCGAACGGCAGCGCGAACACCGAGTGCTCGATCATCACCAGCCGCAGGAACGCCCGGACCTTGCCGGGGCCAGGCTCAGCAACGGTGGCAGACACGCCCCAAGTCTGCCAGCCCCGCTTCCCCCACCGCATTTCGCGGCCCGAGTTTCCACGACACGCCGATAACGCTGGAAACTCGGGCCGCGAAATGCAGAACGTCAGAGGCCGTATTCGGACCAGCGGCGGGTCACCAGCGCCTCGGTGGCCTCGTTCAGGGTGCATTCAGCTGGCCAGCCACCGGGGCGCCGGTAGCCCTCGGTCTCCAGCTTTGCGGTGGCGTCGATCCCCAGTTTGCCGCCGTAGAACTGCTCGTAGGACGCGTGGTCCAGGTGGTCCACCGGGCCGGTCATGTGCACCACATCGTGGGCATAGTCGACATTGCCGAACGCCCGCCAGGCCACCTCGGCGTAGTCGTGCACGTCGCAATCGGCATCGACCACCACGATCAGCTTCGACAGCGACAGCAAGCCGGCACCCCAGATCGCGTTCATCACCTTGTGCGCGTGCTTGGGAAAGCGCTTGTCGATCGAGACGATGCAGCAGTTGTGGAACACCCCGGCCTCGGGCAGGTCGTAGTCCACGATCTCGGGCACCGTCAGCCGGATCAGCGGCCGGAAGATCCGCTCGGTGGCCTTGCCCATCGGGCCGTCCTCCTGTGGCGGGCGGCCGACCACGATCGACTGGTAGATCGGGTCCTTACGCATGGTCATGGTCTCTACCCGGACGAACGGGAACGGCTCGACCGGGGTGTAGAAGCCGGTGTGGTCGCCGAACGGGCCCTCCGGCAGCCGGGCGCCCGGCTCGACCCAGCCCTCCAGCACCACCGAGGCGTTGGCCGGCACCTGTAGCGGCACGCTCAGGCAGTCCACCAGGTCGACCCGTTCCTTCTGCAGGAAGCCGGCGAACAGGTACTCGTCGATCTCGGCCGGCAACGGGGCGCTGGCCGCGTAGGTCACCGCCGGCGGGCAGCCGAACGCGATGGCCACCGGCAGTCGCTCGCCGCGCCGCTCGGCGATCGCGGCATGCGAGGTCGAGTCCTTGTGGATCTGCCAGTGCAGGCTGACCGTCCGGGAGTCCTGCTGCTGCAGCCGGTACATGCCCAGGTTGCGCGCCCCTGTCTCCGGGTGCTTGGTGTGGGTCAGGCCCAGGTTCAGGAACACCCCGCCGTCGTCCGGCCAGGACAGCACGCCCGGCAGCAGGTTCAGGTCCACCTCGTCGCCGGTGCGCACGACCTGCTGGCAGGGCGCGCTCTTGACGTGCTTGGGGGGCGCGTTGCGCAGCTGCGCGGCCTTGGCCAGGGCGTCCCGGAAGCCGCCGAGGCCGTGCGGCAGCTCGGGCCGGAGCAGGTCGGCAATCCGGTCGCCGATCTCGTCCAGGCTGGCCACACCGAGCGCCTGGCACATCCGCGAGGTGGTGCCGAACAGGTTCATCAGCAACGGCATGCTGCCCCGAGTGGGATTGGTGAACAGCAGCGCCGGACCCTGCTCGCGGACGACCCGCTGCACGATGCCGGCCACCTCGAGGTGTGGATCGACCGGCGCGCTGATCCGGACCAGCTCCCCGGACCGTTCGAGTGCCTGGACGAGGTCAGCCAGATCGGTGTATGCCACCCGCCAAGTATGTCCGGTCCGCCATCGGCTGAATGCGGACACCGGCAGTAGCTGCCCCGACGGCCGGAGCGGCGGCGACCTACTCTGGATTCATGCTCATCAGGCTCGGCGGATTTTTCTTCCTCATCACGCTCATCTTCTGGCTGTGGGCGATCTTCGACTGCATCACCGCCGAGGACAAGCGAATCCGAGTTTTGCCCAAGTGGCTATGGGTAGTCCTGATCGTGCTGTTCCTCGAACTGGGCGCGCTGGCCTGGGTGGTCTTCGGCCGGCCGCGGGCAACCCAGCAGGGCCCCGGTTCGGCCGGCTCCCGCCACCCGAGCCTGGGCAAGCGGTCCGCCGGTGGGCCGCCGGTCGGTCCGGACGATGACCCGGACTTTCTCAGCGGCCTGTCCAAGCACTGACCAGCAGGCTCAGTTCAGGCCGGCGCTCAGTTCAAACCGGCATAGGAGTGCAGGCCCGAGATCACGATGTTCACCACGAAGAAGTTGAACGTCATGGCACCGAAGCCGAGCAGGTTGATGTAGGCGGCTCGGCTGCCCTTCCACCCCGCGGTGGCCCGGGCGTGCAGGTAGGTCGCATAGATCACCCAGGCGATGAAAGCCCAGGTTTCCTTGGGGTCCCAGCCCCAGTACCGGCCCCAGGCAGCCTCGGCCCAGATCGCACCGAAGATCACCCCGGCGGTGTAGATCGGGAAGGCGAAGGCGACCGTCCGGTAGGCGGCCTTGTCCAGCGAGGCCGCGGCCGGCAGCCGGGCACCCCAGTCGGCGAACCGACCGGTCCCGGCGGAGCCAGCCGCGGTCAGCCGTTCGTAGCGGGCCCGCACCAGGTACATCGCGGTGATCGCCGCCGAGGTCAGCAGGATTCCCTCGGCGGTCGCGATCGAGGAGACGTGGATGGCCAGCCAGTAGGACTGCAGTGCCGGCACCAGCTTGGACGCCTTGGTGTACAGCGCCCCGGCCAGGAACATCAGCAGCACCACCGGCATCATCACGAGCAGGCCCATGTAGCGCAGCTGCGGCATTCGTACCAGCGTGATCAGCCAGGCGAGGGTGGCAACCAGGCCCACCACCAGGGTGAACTCGTACATGTTGCCCCACGGCACCCGGTCCACCGCGATGCCGCGAATGGCCACCGAGGCCAGGTGGAACACCGCACCCAGGACGGTGAGGGTGACCGCGATCCGTCCCCAGCGCTGGCCGGCGTCGCCGCCGCGCTGTTGGACGGTGCCGGCACCGTACGGACCGGTCGGCGCGCTGGGCAGCCCACCCGCACCGGCCATCGCCGGTTCGCGCACCACCGCGGCCGGCGAGGTCTTGGCGATCCGACCGTTCTTGCCGAAGGCGTACTCGCCGGTGTAGGCCACCACCGCCAGCATGTAGGTGCCGGTGGCTGCCGTCCACAGGGTCTCCGACAGCGAGGCCAGGCTGCTGTTGATCGCCATCTCAGTCCTTTCCAGCACCGATCTTGTCGGCGGTCGGCCGAACGCCTGCGTCGGCCCCGGCATCGAGCGCCTGCCGGATGGTCGACATGATCGTCTCGAATTCAGCTGTGAAGTTGCCGGAGTCGTTGCGGGCCAGCCCACCTACCGCGACCAGACTACGGAGGCCGTCGCCGTCCGGGGTAATCCGTACCCACAGCCGGCGTCGGCGGACGGCCAGCGAACCGAGCAGGCCGAGCACCATCAGCACCGCCGCGACCAGCAGCAGTGCCTGGGTCGGGTCGTGTGAGACCTGCAGGGTCACCCACTGCTTGTAGCCGTCGAAGCGCACCGTGGTGCCGTCCGGCAGCGTCATGCTCTGGCCGACTGTGAGGTTCTTCGCACCCACCTGTTTCAACCCGCCGTTGGCGATCTGATCCTGGCTCAGGGTGTAGACGGACTGCGGCGTGCCGTTCGGGTTCAACGTCCCGGTGTAGGCCAGCACCGCCAGCACCGGGTTGCTCACCGACGGCGCGGTCGAGGTCACCACTCCGGCGGTGATCTGCGGGGTCGGTGCGAAGACCGCGCTCAGCCCCAGGTCATCACCGGCGGTCCGGCCCGGGAACGAGAACGCTCCCTCGCTGGTGAGCATCGCGTCCTCGGGCAGGAACGCCTCGGGGTCGGTGATCGGGGTCCGGCCCGGCCGGGTGATCGTCACGATCGGTGAGAAGCCGTGGTTGATCAGGTAGACCCGGTCACCCTCCATCCGCAGCGGGTGGTTGACGGTGATCACGTCGTGCTTGGTGGCCCCGGCCAGGCCCTCGGTGTAGCTGACATCGGCCTTGAACTGCTCCGGTGAGCCGTCGGCGCGGTAGGTGGCCACGAACGAGTTCAGGTTGTCGATGCAGAAATCCGAGATGGTGCCCGGGCTGACCCAGCGGCCGGAATGGAACGCGTCGTAGGAGATCGGCCGGTTGCAGAAGCCGGTTCCCTCGGTGGTGACGATCGAGCCCTGGTAACTGAGCAGCTTGCCGCCGGCGATCAGCACCAGCGCGATCAGCAGCGACACGTGGAAGATCAGGTTGCCGGCCTCGCGGCTGTAGCCCTTCTCCGCCGACACCGCGACCGCCCCGGAGTCCTCGGTCCGGCTGACCGTCCGCCAGCGTGGCCGCAGCACCTTGCTGGCCCGGGCGGCCGCCTCGGCCGGCGCGAGCGGGCTGGTCAGCTCACCGTTCTCGGCGAGCCGGTGCAGGTGCCGCGGTGCCTTGATCGGCTTGGCTCGCAGCGCCCGGGCGTACACCGAGATGCGCGGGATCAGGCAGCCGATCAGCGAGACGAACAGCAGCAGGTAGATCGCCGAGAACCAGATCGAACCGAAGACGTCGAACGCCCCGATCCGGTCCAGCAGCCGGCCCCAGGCGCCGTGGGTGGCCAGGTACTGCTGCACCTTCGGCGGGTTGAGCGGCCGCTGCGGCAACAGCGAGCCGGGCACCGCGGCCAGCGCCAGCAGGAACAGCAGCACCAGCGCGGTGCGCATCGAGATCAACCGGCGCCAGAGCAGCCGGCCGGCCCGGACCAGCGTGCCCATCTAGAGCCCCGACCCGACGCCGGTGCTGGCGAAATCGGCCCGCAGCACGTCCATCCAGTGATCCCAGACCCCGGTCAGCAGCAGGATGCCCATCACGATCAGCACCGCCCCGCCAAGCTGGCTGACCAGCCGGGCATGCCGGCGCACCACCGCCAGCGCGCCGCTCACCCAACCCAGTCCCATCGCCACCAGCAGGAACGGAACACCCAATCCCAGACAGTAGAAAACCGACAGCAGCGCACCCCGGCCGGCGGTGCCCTGGGTGGCGGCCAGGCCGTACACTGCGGCGAAGGTGGGGGTCAGGCACGGCGTCCAGGCCAGCCCGAAGGTCAGCCCGAGCAGCGGCGCGCCGAGCAGCCCCGCCTTGGGCAGCCGGTGCACCTTCAGTTCCCTTTGCATGAAAGCGAAACGGCCCATGAAAACCAGGCCCATTCCGATCGTGATGACCCCGAAAACCCGTTCCAGCAGGACGTGGTGCACCGCGATGGACGAGCCGAGCGTGCCGAACAACGCTCCGGTCGCCACGAACACCGCGGTGAAGCCGAGCACGAACAGCAATGCGCCGCTGATCATCCGGCGCTGCCGACCGACCTGATCGTCGGAGCCGGCCAAGCCCGCCACGTAGGAAAGGTAACCCGGCACCAGCGGCAGCACGCAGGGTGAGAGGAAGCCGATCACGCCGACCAGCAACGCGACCCCGGCGGCCGGCACCAGCGCACCGTCGGTGACGGTGTTGGAGAATCCGCTCGCGGTTGCTATCGCGTGCTGGGCAGCGATCAACTCAGGCCTCTTTGGCCAGCTGGTCGAGCGCGTTGGTCAGATCCTTGGGCAGTACCGGTCCAACGTAGACGGCGGCCACCCGGCCCTGCTTGTCGATGACGACGGTGTCGGGCAGCCCGGTGAGTGGCACGTCGCCGATCTGCAGCGCGGTCCTGGCGGGCTCGTCGTAGACGACCGGAAAGGCGATCTGCTTGTCCTGCAGCCAACTCTGCGAGGCGCTGCGGGACGGGTCCTTGACGTCCAGTCCGACGAACCGGACGCCGGCGGACTTGCGGGCGCGGTACACGGTGTCGAACTGCGGGGTCTCGGTCTGACACGGCGGGCACCAGGAGGCGAAGAAGTTGAGGACGACTATCTGGCCCTTGTCAGCGGCGAGAGCATAGGTGCCACCACCGATCAGGGTGCCGGCCACTGGGCCGGCGGCCTTGCGCTTGTCGGGCGCGATCAGAGTGCCGACCTTGTTGGCCTGTGAGTAGCGGAACTCGGTGTTCGCGCCCTGGTCGACGGCGTTCTTGCCGCCACTGCAGGCGGTCAAAGCCGCCGCTGTCAACAGCAGGGCGGCCAGTAGGGTTCGGCGCTGGGCCGCCGGGCGCGCGAGGGTCACGTACCCAGTGTGAAGCGTGCCCTGGGGCACATCCACTCCTCCCCCATTTTCTGAGCACTCGCTGTGCCCAGCCGCCGCTGGTATCAGGCGCCGGGCGGTTGCTCGGTGATCAGGTTCGAGCTGGCGCCGGCCGGCTCGGCGTAGTCGATCCGCACCAGCTCGTCGCCGTGAAAGACCAGCGAGGTGAGCGAGGCCAGCGAGCATTGCCGGCTGCGCGGGTCGTGCCAGAGCCGGCGACCCTCGGCGTAGCGGCGCAGGCAGACGATCGGCAGCTGGTGTGAGACGCAGACCGCCTCGCGGCCGACGGCGCGGTCCCGGGCGCTGAGCGCGACCGCGTACATCCGCTGGGCGATCTGGGCGTACGGCTCACCCCAGGACGGCCGGAACGGGTTGCGAAACAGCGGCCAGCTGGCCGGATGCTTCAACACTCCGCCGCTGCCGACCACCCGCTTGCCCTCGAACAGGTTGCCGGCCTCGATCAGCCGGTCCTCCCGGACGATCTCGAGCCCGAACTGCGAGGCCAGCGGGCCGGCGGTCTCCTGGGCACGCTGCAGCGGCGAGGCAGCCAGGTAGCCGACGTCGCGGCCCTTCAGCGAGCGCGCGGCCTGCTCGGCCATCTCGGCGCCGGCCACCGACAGCCGGAAGCCGGGCAACCGGCCGTACAGGATCTTGTCGGGGTTGAACACCTCACCGTGCCGCAGGAAGTGGACGGTGGTCCGGCTGGTCACCGGCTCGCCGCCGCGGCGGCCCGGGCGGCGGCCGGCAGCGCCTCGGCGATCCGCCCGATCGCGTCGTCGTCGTGGGCCGCGGTGACGAACCAGCTCTCGAACGCACTCGGCGGCAGGTACACCCCGGCGTCGAGCATCGCATGGAAGAACGGGCCGTAGCGGAACGTCTCGGCAGCCTGTGCCTGGATAAAATTCGTCACCGGCGCCTCGGCGAAGAAGATCGAGAACAGGTTGCCGGCGTACTGCAGCTGGTGGACAACACCCTGTGCCGACAAGGCATCCGAGGCCAGCTGGCCGATCGTGTGGGCGTGCGAATCCAGGCTGGCGTAGACCGCGTCGTCGGCATTGCGCAGGGTTGCCAGGCCGGCCGCCACCGCGACCGGGTTCCCGGACAGCGTGCCGGCCTGATAGACCGGGCCGGCCGGCGCCAGGAACGACATGATCTCCGCGCGGCCGCCGAAGGCAGCGGCCGGCAACCCGCCGGACATCACCTTGCCGAAGGTGAACAGGTCGGCCGCCACCGGCTCCAGGCCGTACCAACCGGACCGGCTGACCCGGAACCCGGTCATCACCTCGTCCATGATCAGCAACGCGCCGTGCCGGGTGGTGATCTCGCGGAGTGCGGCGTTGAAACCGGGCTGCGGGGCGATCGCGCCCATATTGCCGCAGGCTGCCTCGGTGATCAGGCAGGCGATGTCGGAGCCGTCGGCGGCGAAGGCCGCCTCCAGGGCCGGAATGTCGTTGTACGGCAGCACAATCGTCTCGCTGGCCTGCGCGCCGGTGACGCCGGGCGAGTCTGGCAGGCCCAGGGTGAGCACCCCCGAACCGGCGCTGGCCAGCAGCGCGTCGACGTGGCCGTGGTAGCAGCCGGCGAACTTCACCACCTTGTGCCGGCCGGTCGCGCCGCGAGCCAGCCGGATCGCCGACATGGTGGCCTCGGTGCCGGAGTTGACCAGCCGCACCTCTTGCACCGCTGCGACCCGGGCGATGATCTCTTCCGCCAGTTCGATCTCGCCCAGGGTGGGCGTGCCGAAGGACAACCCACGGGTGGCCGCCTGCCGGACCGCGTCCACCACCGCCGGGTGCGCGTGGCCCAGGATCATCGGACCCCAGGACGCGACCAGGTCGACGTAGTCGTTACCGTCGGCGTCGGTCAGGTACGGCCCTTGGCCGCTCACCATGAACCGAGGGGTGCCGCCGACCGCGCGGAACGCCCGCACCGGCGAGTTCACCCCACCCGGGATGACCCGTTGGGCCCGGGCGAACAGTTCGGCTGAGATCGTTGCATCGCTCACCCGACCAGTGTCCCAGCCCGGCCGGCCGGCCTCGTCGGCGCCGTTGGCTACCACCGTCCGATGGCTTACAACCGGCGTCTACAAGCGGCAGGCCGGCTCACAACCGGCCGGCGTCGATGATCCTGGACAGGAATTGCCTGGTTCGGTCTTCGCGCGGCTCGGCCAGCACCTGCTCCGGCGGGCCGACCTCGAGCAGCCGGCCGCCATCGAGAAAGCAGACCTTGTCCGCCACCTGACGGGCAAACCCCATCTCGTGGGTGGAAATCAGCATCGTCATGCCCTCGTCCTTAAGCTCGCGCAGCAGGTTCAGCACCTCGCCCACCAGCTCCGGATCCAGCGCCGAGGTGACCTCGTCCAGCAGCATCAGCACCGGTGAGTTCACCAGCGCCCGGGCGATCGCCACCCGCTGCTGCTGGCCGCCGGACAGCTCGTCCGGCTTGGCCCGGGCCTTGTCGGACAGGCCGACCCGATCCAGCATGGCCAGCGCCCGGCTCTCGGCCTCGGCCCGCTTGAGTCGATGGACCCGGATCGGCGACAGCGTGACGTTGTCCAGCACCGACAGGTGCGGGAACAGGTTGAAGGCCTGGAACACGATGCCGACCCGGGACCGGATCTCGTCGGCATTCACCCGAGGGTCGGTAATGTCGGTTCCGGCCAGCTCGATGACCCCGTCGTCGACCACTTCGAGCAGGTTGACACAGCGCAGCAGGGTGGACTTACCAGACCCGGACGCCCCGATCAACACGACACATTCGCCCTGTTCGACCTGCAGGTTGAGATCCTGCAGCACCAGCGTCGACCCGAAGGACTTGCGCAGGTTGCTGATCCGCAACAGGCTCTCGCTCATACCGGACCACCGCCCCGGCCGTACCAGCCCTGCCGTTTGGCCACCCAGTCGGTGAGCCGGGTCAGCGGAATGGTCAGGCAGACAAACAGGAAACCCGCCACGATGTAGGGCGTGTAGTTGAAGTCGCTGGCCGTCGAGATCTGCGCGGCCCGGATCGCGTCGATCACCCCGAGGATCGAGATCAGGCCGGAATCCTTCTGCAATGACACGAAATCGTTGAGCAGCGGTGGCAGCACCCGCCGAATCGCCTGCGGCAGCACGACATGCCGCAACGTCTGGCGGTTGTTCAAGCCGAGCGAGCGAGCCGCAGCCCGCTGCGACGGGTGCACCGATTCGATACCGGCCCGGAACACCTCGGCAACGTAAGCGGAATAGGTCAGCACCAGGGCGGCACCGCCGTAGACCACCACCGGCTGGAACGAGACGCCGCCCAGGCTCAGCGCCGGCACCCCGAAGCCGAGCAGCAACAGCACCAGGATCAGCGGCAAGCCCCGGAACAGGTCGGTGTAGGCGGCCGCGAAGATCCGCAGCGGAAAGAACACCGCGCCGCGCAAGGTGCGCATGATCGCCAGCGCCAGGCCGAGGATCACCACGATCACCGCGCAGATCAGCATCACCCGGACGTTCAGCCACAGACCCTGCAGGACGTCCGGAAAGGAGGCTTTTGCCTTGCTCCAGCTGAAGAAAGTCTCCCGGACCCGTGGCCAGCCCGGCGATGAGGTGACGCCGCCGATCACGATGGCCAGCAGCACCAGGGTGCTCAGCGCGGCGGTGACCCCGGACCGGATCGTCCGGCTGCGCCGATAGGCCAGCCGTTGCCGCTGCAGCTCGGAGGGCTGCCAGCTGGACTGCTCGGTCACTTGAGCTCAGGCGCGCCGCCGGCGGTCAACCACTGCTGCTGCAGGGAGGCCAGCGTCCCGTTCGCGCGCAGCGCGTCGACGGCACCGGACACGCACGAGGTCAGCTCCGAGCCCTTGCTCAGCACCATGCCGAACTGCTCGGGGCTGGCGCCGGCCGGGATCTGCCCGACGATCAGGCCGTTGTCCAACTGTGCGCCACTCATGTAGAAGCCGGTGGGCAGGTCGGCCACGATGCCGTCGATCTGCTTGTTCTTCAAGGCTTGTACGGCCAGGTCGTTGGTGTCGTACACCGCCGGCTTCTGGGACGGCTTGATGGTGTCGGTGATGGTGCTGTAGCTGGTGGTGCCGACCTGCGCGCCCAACTTCGCACCCTTCAGCCCGGCCAGCGTGGTCACCCCGGCGATCTTGCTTCCCTTGTAGGTGACGACCGATTGGGCAACGTCGTAGTAACCGGTGGAGAAGTCCACCGCCTTGCGGCGCTCGTCGCTGATCGAGACCTGGTTGACGTCCACGTCGAAGTTCTTGCGGCCCGGCGTCACCACGCTGTTGAAGGACGCGCTCACCCACTTGACCTGGGTAGCGTCGAAACCGAGCTTCTTGGCCACCGCGTAGGCCACCGCTGACTCGTAGCCCTTGCCGTTGCTCGGCTTGTTGTCGGAGAACCAGGGCTCGTAGGCCGGGTTGTCGGTGGCCACCGTGAACGTCCCGGCGGTGTGCAGTTTCAGGTTCGCCTTCTGGCAGGCGTCGGCCGAGGTGCTCGCACCTCCGCTACCGGACGGGCTGGCGGACTTGCTGTCGGTCGGCGAGCAACCGACCAGAGCCAGCACGGCGAGCGGCGCGACGGACGCGGCAACGGCAGAACGGACCAGCACGGTGGAACTCCTCACGATCAGGGATTTCAGCATAGGGTCTGGACGCGGCCGCAACTAGCGATTCGGCAGCTATCGCAGCCTATTCGGTCACGGCTGGTCGGCTGAGGGCAGCTGTCGGCACATCACGATCCGTCGTCCCATCGCGTCCAGCCCCAGGGCGGCCTCGGCGGCGCGTACGGTCCGCAGTTCCGGCGTCAGCTCGGTCAGCTCGACGAAGCCGAGAGTGGCATAGAACGGCGCGTTCCAGGGCACTTCAGCGAAGGTGCACAGGGTGATCCGCTCGAAGCCCTGCTCGCCGGCCCAGTCGATCGCCGCGGTGACCAGGGCGCTGCCGATCCCGCGCCGCATGAACTTCGGCCGGACGGAAAGGCCCTCCAGGTGGGCGTGGCCGCCCAGCACCTCGACCCGGACGTAGCCGACCGGTGGCTCGCCGGCCAGCAACAGCAGCGGTGCGGCAGCCAGCTCGGCCGACGTGGCGGGCCCGGGCGTGGCGCCGTAGCCGGCTACCACGAAGAGCTTGTCGGCGGCCTCTTCGATCTCGATCAGCCGGTCGAAATCCGCCGGCACCGCCGGCCGGATCGGGATGGCAGCGTCATCGGCCTGGGTGGTCGGCGTGCCGGGCCTGGCGGGGTCGGTCGGCGTGGCGGGGTCGATGGGGTCGGTCGGCGTGGCGGGGTCGATGGGGTCGGTCGGCGTGGCGGGGTCGGTTGGCGTCGCCGGCTCGCCAGGGTTGGACGGGTTGGACGGGTTGGACGAGGCTTGCTCGGCGGCGGCCGAGCGGGCCGCCCTGGTCGACAATGCGCTGATCCCACCGACGAGAACGAGCGCGGCGAACCAGGCCACCGAATGTTCGATGCCACCACCCAGCGCGAAGTCGAGGATCCACCCCAGCAACACGAAACCGGCCAGCAACCAGCTGGTGCGGTAGCTCGTCGGGCTAGCCGCCATGCGTCATCGCAGCAGGTCGGCGGCCTCGTGCGCCCAGTACGTCAAGATGATCGACGCCCCGGCCCGCCGGATCGACAGCAGCGTCTCCAGGATCACCCGCTCGCGATCGAGCCAGCCCCGTTCGGCGGCCGCCTCGACCATCGCGTACTCACCCGACACCTGATAGGCGGCGACCGGCACCGGGCTGGCGGCAGCCACCGCGGCCAGGATGTCGAGGTAGGCCAGCGCCGGCTTGACCATCACCAGGTCCGCGCCCTCGGCCACGTCCAGCGCGACCTCGGCCAGCGCCTCGCTAACCCCCCGGGCCGGATCCTGCTGGTAGGTAAGGCGATCGCCGATCAGGGACGAGTCCACCGCTTCCCGGAACGGGCCGTAGAACGCCGAGGCATACTTGGGCGCGTAGGCGAGCACGCCGACGTCCGAACGACTGGCCGCGTCCAGCGCCTGCCGGACGACGCCCACCTGGCCGTCCATCATGCCGCTGGTGCCGAGCAGGTCGGCGCCGGCCTCGGCCTGGGCCAGCGCCATCGAGGCATACCGTTGCAGGGTCGCGTCGTTGTCGACCGAGCCGTCGACGGCCAGCACTCCGCAGTGGCCGTGGTCGGTGAACTCGTCCAGGCACAGGTCGCCCATCAGCACCGTGGCGTCACCCAGTTCGAACTTCAGCCGCGCCAACCCCGCGTTCAGCACCCCGTTCGGGTCGTCGCCGCCGGAGCCCAGGGCGTCCTTGGTTTCCGGGATGCCGTACAGCATCAGGCCGCCGACGCCGGCTTCCACCGCGCTGATCGCGGCTTTGGCGAGGGAGTCCATCGAGTGCTGGACGACGCCAGGCATCGAGCTGATCGGACGCGGCTCGGTGGCACCCTCGGCCACGAACATCGGCAAGACCAAATCTTGCGGACGGAGCGACACCTCACCAGACAGTCGGCGAAGCGCAGCGGTACGTCGTAGCCGGCGGGGACGAGAGACCGGAAAGGCAGGCAGCGGGGGCAGCGCAGTCACCTGATCAACGGTACCGGTTATCCACAGGGGTCGTTTGGCCGGCTTGAGTTTCGGGCATGATGATCTCTATGCGTGGACGGGTGGGTTTGAGGGCTTTTGCGATGTTGGCTGTGCTGGTTGGTTTGGTGATTGGTTTGGTGGCCTGCGGAGGTGGCAGCGCGCAACCGAACCTGTCCACCGCGACCGGGCCGAGTTCAGACGGGTCGGTGACCAGCACGCCGGCCAGTCCGACCCCGAGCCCAAGCGCCAGCTATCCGGCGGACGTGCCGCTGACTGGCCACAACGTCAAACCCGGCGAGAAGCCGCCGGTGTATCCAGTAGCCGCGAACACCAGGAGCCAGGCCGGCGCCAACGCCTTCGCCGAGTTCTTCATGAAGACGTTCGATTGGGCATATGCCACCACCAACTCTGCATACGTGCGCCACTACACGGGACCATCTTGCGGCCTATGTAAAGGCCTCTCGACTGGCATAACGAAGACCGCCGCCGAGGGTCATTGGTATGAAGGCGGGCGATTCACTGTTCACCCTGCAGCATCCACAACCATCGCCCCAGTGACGGCGCCTGCGGACTATTGCTCGGCAATCGTCGTTGACGAAACCTCCCAGACGGTGGTTGACAAGACAGGCAAGGTCATCAACGGCGACGGAGCTCACACGGGTGACCATGTCAAAGTTTGCGAAAAGATGTCTCAACAGACTTGGATCGCTACGTACCTGGCCTTTACCCCGTGAAGGCCCGCCGGGTGGTGCTCCTACTGCTAAGCCTCACGACTCTGGCCTTCTTCGCTAACACGGGTGCGCAATCCTTCGCAGACTCTGGCGGCGACTGCGGAGCGGGTGGCGACGGCACTTTCCATGGTGGAGGTGTTGGTGGTTCTGTATCTGTGTCCGGCTCTTGTTCTGTGGTTTCTACTGACCTGCCGGGTGACCAGGGCTCCCCCGTCCTGGTCGTTGACTGTGGCTATGCCACCGCGACCGACGATCACACGTACTGGAACAAGGAATGCGGGCCTACCGGGTTTCCCTGTCCGCCGGTCGCGGGCAACCCCAATCCGCACCAGTTCATGACGGTGTTCGCACTCACCCAGCCGCCGGTACCGATCGCGGCCTGGTGCGCTGGTGCCACCAACCCGATGCCGTCGGCGGCCGCCTTGCGGGATGAGGTGATCCGGCTGCTGCGCCCGCCGCCGATCGGGGTTTCGCCGAGCAGTGGCACCGGCCTGGTCAACTTCAAGACCTTGTTCTGGGTCACGACCACCAGCCAGGTGCAGCTCGGTCAGGCCAAGCTGGTCGGCTTCCCGGTTCAGTTGCGGGTGAACTACCTGCGTACCGAGTTCGATTTTGGCGACCACAGCAGCGCGACGCTGGCTCCGACGCCGGGAACCGCCTACGACCCCACCCACGATTGTGGTGACTGCGTAACGGAGTTCGGCCACAGCTACCGCTCGCCCGGGTCGGTCACGGTCACCGCCCGGGTCTACTGGCAGGCGCAGTTCCAGGTCGCTGGGCGCGGCTGGACCACCGTCCCCGGCGACGTCACCGCTACCCAGCCCTCGACCGCGAACCTGACCATCGCGCAGTCGCGCAGCACCCTGGTCCGGCCCCGCTAGAAGGCACCCTGGTCCCGACCCCGCTAGAAGGCACCCTGGTCCGTCCCGGTTAGTCAGCACCGGCCAGACTTAGGCCGGTGCCCATCGAGATCGTCTTTGAAACGCACTCCTGGAGTGAGGACAACGACCGGGGCTTCGCCACCGGCTGGCTGCCAGGAGCGCTGTCCGGGCGCGGCAAGCAACTGGCTCGAGAACTCGGCGACCGGCGGCGGGAGGATCGACTAGCCGCGATCTTCAGCTCGGACCTGCGACGGGCGGTGCAGACCGCTGAGATCGCGCTCGGTGACACCGACCTGCCGCTGCTGCTCGACTGGCGGCTGCGGGAATGCGATTACGGCACGCTCAACGGCGCCCCGGCCAGCCAGGTGCACGCCGACCGGCAACAGCGGCTTGGCACGCCGTTTCCCGGTGGTGAGAGCTGGCAGCAGGCCGTCGACCGGGTCGGTGGCTTCCTGCGCGACCTGCCCTCGCGATGGGCCGGGCAGCGAGTCCTGGTGATCGGGCATGTCGCCACCCGGTGGGCATTCGACCACGTCATCGACGGTGCCACCCTGGCCGAATTGAGTCGCGCCGACTTCGGCTGGCAGGAAGGCTGGGAATACAAGATCTAAGGCGGTTCATCCAAGAGAGTGGAAGATTTTCGTTGCCTGGCCACAAAAATCTTCCACTCTCTTCCCGAGGCAGAGAGGACAACGTGGTGGAACGACGGGCCGGAGTGCTGACCCAGTTCGTGGCGCTGTCGCTGGTCTGGGGCGCGAGCTTCCTGTTCATCAAGGTCGGCTTGGAGGGCCTGTCCCCGGCCCAGGTGGTGCTGGGACGGCTGCTGACCGGCGCGATCGCGCTGCTGGTGGTCGCCGCGGTAACCCGGCAGCGACTGCCCCGCGAGCTGGTGGTCTGGGCGCACCTCGCGGTCCTTGCGGTGTTGCTGTGCGTACTGCCGTTCACACTGTTCGCCTGGGCCGAGCAGCGGGTGCCGTCCGGATTGGCCAGCATTTACAACGCAACCACCCCGCTGATGACGATGGCCGTGGCGCTGGTCGCGCTGCCGGGTGAGCGGCTGACCCGGTCGAAGTTGGCTGGCCTGCTGGCCGGTTTCGTCGGGGTACTGGTCGTGCTGGGACCGTGGCGGGGCCTGACCGGCGGCCAAGGCTGGGCACAGGCCGCCTGCCTGCTGGCCACCCTGTCCTACGGGGTCTCGTTCGTCTACCTGCGCCGGTACGTGTCCCCGCGCGGGCTGCCGGCGGTGCAGGTGGCCACCGTCCAAGTCGGTCTGGGCGCCGTACTCGCGCTGCTGCTTGCCCCGTTCACCGCGACCGCGCCCATCCAGCTGACCTGGCGGGTCGCCCTCAGCATCACCGCGCTCGGCGTGCTCGGAACCGGATTGGCCTATGTCTGGAACACCAATGTGGTGGCCGGCTGGGGCGCCACCAACGCCTCCACCGTCACCTACCTGACCCCGATCGTCGGGGTGGCGCTGGGGATCGCGCTGCTCGGCGAGGCGATCAGCTGGAACGAGCCGGTCGGCGCGCTCGTCGTGGTGCTCGGCATCGCGATCAGCCAGGGCCGGCTACAGCGGCGCCGGACAACGCAAAGCCGGACAACGCAAAGCCGGACAACGCAAGAGAGTGGAAGATCTTCGCGGCAGGGCCACTAAAATCTTCCACTCTCTTGGGACAAACCTATCTAACGTTCCGGGTCCGGGCGCCGGCCCGGGACCGGCGCGCCGGGGTGGTGGCCGCCTTCTCGCGCTCTTCCTCGGCACGCTTGACCGCGAACTCGGCCAGCGCATCGATCAGCGACGCGATGTTGGCGGTCTCCGGCTGCACGTCGACCCGCAGCCCGAACTCGCGCGCGGTCGCGGCGGTCTGCGGACCGATGCAGGCCACCACCGTCCGGTTGTGCGGCTTGCCGGCAATGCCGACCAGGTTGCGCACGGTGGACGAGGAGGTGAAGCACACCGCCTGGAACCCGCCGGACTTGATCGCGTCCCGGATCTCGGCGGCCGGCGGCGCGGCCCGAACGGTCCGGTAGGCGGTCACGTCGTCGATCTCCCAGCCCCGCTCGCGCAAACCCTCGGCCAGCGTTTCGGTGGCGATGTCGGCCCGCGGCAACAGGATCCGATCGATCGGGTCGAGCACGTCGTCATACGGTGGGAAGTCGGCCAGCAACCCTTCCGAGGACTGCTCGCCGGTGGGCAGCAGCTCCGGCCGGATACCGAAGGCCCGCACCGCGTCAGCGGTCTGCTCACCGACGCAGGCGATCTTCACGCCGGCGAAGGCGCGGGCATCCAGGCCGAACTCCTCGAACTTCTCGCGGACCGCCTTGACCGCGTTGGTCGAGGTGAACACGATCCACTCGTAGCGTCCAGTAACCAGGCCCTTGATCGCGCGTTCCATCTGGGTCGGGGTACGCGGCGGCTCGACCGCGATGGTCGGCACCTCGACCGGGACCGAGCCGTAGTCGCGCAGCCGCTCGCTCATCGCGCCGGCCTGCTCCTTGGTACGCGGCACCAGGATCTTCCAGCCGAACAGCGCGCGGGACTCCCACCAGGCCAGCTTGTCGCGCGCGGTCGCGGCCTTGCCGATGCTGACCACGACCGTGCCGTACATGCCGGCGGCGGCCAGATCGGCCTCGCCCAGAGTGCCGTTCACGGTGACCTGGCCGGTGGTGGTGCCAGCGCAGGTGACGCTCAGCGGGCTGTCGGGTTTGAGGCCCGAGGCCACCAGCTGCTCGGCAACCTGGCCGATCTCGTGACCGTCCAGCGTGAGCACCAGGGTGCCGGGTGCTGCGGCCAGCGACTCGAAGTCCACCGGACCCTGCCGCAGGTCGGCCTCGGTGTGCACCGCACCGACCGATACCCCGGCATAGGTGGCGGTCGCGGCAGCCTCGGACAGTGCCGGGATCACCTCGTAGGCGAGGACGGTCTTAGCCACCGCCAGCGCCTCACGAGCGATCGCATCGGAACTGAACGGATCACCGGAGACCACCCTGGCCACCAGCGTGCCGTTCCGCGCCTCGGCCAGCACGGCCTTGATCGCGTCTCCCGGAGCCGGGTCGGCAACGCGTATCTCACCACCGATCAGCGCTCGGACGGCCTCGGTCACCGAGGTGTCGACGAACGCCACCTCGGCGGCGGCCAGCACTTCGGTGGCACGGACGGTCAGCAATCCGGCGTCGCCGGTACCGGTGCCCACGAAGGACACTCGGCCACCGGACTTGCGCGCTCGGGTCATCGCGCAGCCTCGCTCTTCGCGCAAGCGCTCATCGCTTGATTCGCACTAGTAATGCAGTTCCTCGCACGATTCATCCTGCGATGCTCACTCATCAGGAGCTCCCCATCATCATGTTCGCGCCGAGGTCAATCAGCTCAGCGGCGAGCCGCTGACCTACCTGCTCGGCAGTGTTAAGTGGCCCGGTAGCCGACAGTCGAACAGCGTCACTGCCGTCGATTGCGGTTACCGATCCCCGTAGAAAAACTTCCAGCAAGCCGTCGTCACCTTCGGTGACTTCGGCCAATGCCCCCACCGGGGCGGTGCAGCCAGCCTCAAGAGCGGCGAGCAACGACCGTTCGGCAGCTACCGCTGCCCGGGTCGCGTGGTCATCGAGGGACGCCAGCAGCGTCCGGGCATCCTCATCCGACTCCCGGCACTCGATCGCCAGGGCGCCCTGCGCGGCGGCCGGCAGCACCTGGATCGGGTCGATGAGTTCAGTGATGAGGTCGGTGCGGCCGAGCCGGTGCAGGCCGGCAACCGCCAGCACCACGCCGTCCAGCTGATCGGTACCACTGCCGACCTTGGCCAGCCGGCTGTCGACATTGCCGCGGATCGGGACGATCTCGATCCCCAGGTCCAGCGCCCGCAACTGCGCGGTACGCCGCGGTGAACCGGTGCCGAGCCGGGCGCCGGGCGGCAGTTCGAGCAGGGTCAAGCCGTCCCGGGCACACAGGCCGTCGCGCGGGTCTTCCCGAACCGGTACCGCGGCCAGCACGATGCCGGCCAGCGGGGCGGTCGGCAGGTCCTTGAACGAGTGCACGGCGACGTCGATCTCGCCGGCCAGCAGCGCATCGCGCAGGGCCGAGACGAACACCCCGGTGCCACCGATCTGATCCAGCGGCGCGGCCGACCGGTCACCCTCGGTCGACACCAGCACGGTCTCGACCGGGACGTCCGGGTTGGCGCCGGTGAAGGCGTCCACCACGAGCTGGGTCTGGGTCCGGGCAAGCAGGCTGGCCCGGGTACCGACCCGGATGGTGCGGGTGAGCATCATGAGTCGCTCACCTCCGCGGCGGCAGCATCGGCCCGGCTGATCGCGGTGACCGAGCCGGGACGTTTCGGGTCCAGGTCGAACAGCTCGCGCAGCGCGGCGGCGTAGGAGTTGCCCTCCGGGGTCGCGGCCAGCTCCTTGACCCGGACGGTCGGGGCGTGCAGCACCTTGTCCACCGCGCGGCGGACCGCGTCGGCCAGTTCGTCCCGGACGGTCGGTTCCAGGCCGGGCAACCGGCTGTCCAACCGGAGCAGCTCGGCGTCGACCACCTGGGCGGCTCGGGCCCGCAGCGCGGTCACCGTCGGGGCCACCGCGAGCGCCTGCTGGTGGGTCAGGTAGCCGCGCAGCTCGGCCGCCACGATGGTCGCGGCGGCTTCGATCTCGTCGTCGCTGACCATCGCGCCAGAACTGCGCAGCACTTCCAGGTCGATGTAGTGAACGTCGGCCAGCAGCGAGACCGCCGGGTCGACGTCGCGCGGCAGCGCCAGGTCCAGCACCACCAGGGGCCGGCCGGCGCGAGCCAGGATGTCCGGGACCTCGACCACCCGGCCGGTCGCTCCGGTAGAGGAGATCAGTACGTCCGCGGCGGCGATCTCGTCGGCCAGCTTCTCGACCCGTCCGGCCCGGCCACCCAGGATGCCGGCCAGCCGCTCGGCCCGGGCGAAGCTGCGGTTGAACACCACCGCGTCGATGTCGCCGCCGGCCGCCAGCCGCTGCAGGGTGGCGCCGGCCAGCGCGCCCATCGAACCGGCGCCCAGGATCACGAACCGCTTGCCGGTCAGCTCAGCGTCGCTGCCGAAGATGGCCGAGGCCTGCTGCAGTGCGACCGACACCACGGACGCGCCGGCCCGGTCGATCCCGGTCTCGGCGTGCACCCGCTTGCCGACTCGCAACGCGGTCTGGCTGGCCTCGTGCAATACCTTGCCGACGGTGGCGGCCTCGGTGCCCTGGGCATAGGCCGAGCGCAGTTGGCCGAGGATCTGGGACTCCCCGACCACCATCGAGTCAAGGCCGGCCGACACCCGTAGCAGGTGCTCGGCGGCGGCCTCGTCGAAGTGGACGTAGAGGTTGTCGCCGAGTTCGGTGACGTCCATCCCGGCGGTCCGGGCCAGCACGGTGGAGATGTCGACCACCGCAGGGTGGAATCGGGCCACGTCGGCGTAGACCTCGATCCGGTTGCAGGTCGAGAGCAGCATGATCTCGGAGATCGACTCGGACCGGTGCAGTTCCTCGAGCACCTTGGCCTGGTGATCGGCCGGGATGCTGGTGCGTTCGAGCACCGGCACCGGAGCCGAGTGGTGGGACAGCCCGACTACGAGCAGCGTCATGTGCTCACCGCCAGGCTGGATTTGCGGTTGTCGTGGAAGGACAGGATCTGCAGCTCGGCGGCCAGGTCGACCTTGCGGACGTCCACATGCGCCGGCACGCTCAGCACGGTCGGTGCGAAGTTCAGGATCGAGGTCACGCCGGCGCCGACCAGCCGGTCGCAGACGTCCTGGGCCGCGCTGGCCGGCACGGCCACCACCGCGATCGCGATGTTGGCCTCGGTCACCACCTGGTCCAGCTCGTCGATGTGCCGGACGGTCAAGCCGCGCAGCTGAGCGCCGACGATGGCGGGAGCGGCGTCCAGGATGGCCGCGATCCGGAAGCCCCGGGAGGCGAAGCCGGCGTAGCCGACCAGGGCGCGGCCGAGGTGGCCGAGCCCGATCAGGGCGACCGCTCGGTTCTGGTGCAACCCCAGGGTCTTGTTGATCTGCTCGGTGAGCAACGCCACGTCATAGCCCACCCCGCGCACCCCGTACGAGCCGAGGTAGGACAGGTCCTTGCGAAGCTTGGCGGAGTTGACGCCGGCCACCGTGGCCAGCGATTCCGATGAGACGGTGCCGGTGCCGATCTCGCCCAGCCCGACCAGCGCCCGCAGATAGATGGCCAGCCGGGCCACCGTGGCTTCAGGGATCGAGCGCTGATCGGCGGCAGCGACCGGACGCGCGTCAGCCGGTGCGCTGGCCGCGTTCAGCTCGTCCCGCTGCTCGATCATGAGCTCCTCGAAACGGACCGCAACGAGCGAAGGCGCTAGCCCCTCGCACGGGTAGCGGACCGGTGTGGTAATGGGGTGGACAGCAATGGAACCTACGCCCTTGTGAAGGCATTCACAAAATCGATAACAGGTGTGGTATGGCAACCGTGCAGACACGCAGAGCGACGCGATTCACAGCGTTTACAACTCTACTCAATCCTCGCGCACAGCACGTACCGCTCCGGCGGCCGATCGAGCTAGCGATCGAGCGCGGCCCGGAATCGGGCCTCCTCCAGCCGCCAGTAGCCGTGCTCGGCCCCGTCGATAAGGAACACCGGAACCCGGTCGGAATACTCGTTGGCGCGAACCCGGTCGGCATCGACGTCCAGGACTTCGAGCGAGAAGCCCAGCTCGGTGGCCAGCTCGGCCAGCCGGACCTCGGCATCGGCGCACAGGTGGCAGCCGACCCGGGTGATCAACGTGACGCTGCGCTGTGCGGCAGCCATCCTCAGGACGGCCCGGCCGCTGCGTTGCGCAGCCGCCATTTCATCACCTTGCCGGTCGCGGTGTGCGGCAGCGTGTCGGCCTCGACCACCCGGCGCGGCAGCTTGAACCGGGCCAGCGAGCCCGCAGCCTGCGCGATCAACGCCGCCGGATCGAGCACCGTACCGGCCTCGGGCACCACGTAGGCCACGATCACCTCGGCATCCGAGCCGGTGTCCGGCATTCCGAGCACCGCCACCTCGCGGACCCCGGCGAGCCGGGCGAACACCGCCTCGACCTCGGCCGGGTAGACGTTGAAGCCGTTGACCAGCACCAGGTCACCCCGCCGGCCCACCAGGTAGTAATCGCCCTCGTCGTCGGCCACCGCGAGGTCGCCGGTCCCGAACCAGCCCTCGGCGTCCGGGCCGTCGGCCGAATCGGGCCAGTAGCCGGTGAACAGGTTGCTGCCACGAACCTCGAGCAGGCCAAGATCGCCGACCTCGGCCAGCTCGCCGTCGCTATCGGTCAACCGGACCTCGACGCCCGGCAGCGGACGCCCGACCGAGCCTGGTTTGGGGTCGGCCCAGCCGGCCCCGGCCTCGGCCGGCACCAGGTTCACGGTGACCACCGGGGCCGCCTCGGTCAGGCCGTACCCCTCGAACAGCGCGACGCCGAAGCCGGCGTAGCTGCCGACCAGCTCGGCCGACAGCGGCGCCGATCCGGACAGCGCGAACCGGACGCCGGCGAACGCCTCGGCCACCTCCGGCCGGGCTGCCCACTGGGCGAACTCCAGCGGCGCGCCGACCACCACGCTGATCCGCTCGTCGCGAATGGTGGCCAGGCTGGCCTCAGCATCGAAGCGCCCGGACAGCACCAGGGTCGCGCCGAAGTACAGCGCCATCCCGAGCCCGGCGTTCAGCCCGAAGATATGGAACAGCGGCAGCGGCAGGAAGATCCGGTCGGCGGCGGTCAGCGGTGGCGGCGACAGCTGCGCAAGCTGGCCGAGGTTGCCCAACAGCGCGCGAACCGGCAGCATCGCGCCCTTCGGCCGGCCGGACGTCCCGGAGGTATAGAGCAGTACCGCCAGCTGCTCGCCGGTCCGGCCGTCCTGCTCCAGCAGCTCCGAGCCGGCGCCCTCGATCAGCTCGGTGACGGTCTGCAGGTCCTCGCTCGCGGAACGGGCCGCAACCACGATGCCCAGCAACTGCGGGTGCCGCTCGCGCAGCTCGGCGGCCGCCTCGACCACCGCGACCGACCCGGTGACCAGCATCCGGGCCCCGGAATCAGCGAGGATGTGTTCGAGTTCGGGCAGCGTGTAGGCCGGGTTGATCGGCACCACCACCAGCTCTGCCTGCAGCGCGGCCAGGTAGACCGCCACGAACTCGGCCGAGCTGGCGGCCTGGATCGCGATCCGGTCGTCGACCCGCAGCCCGCAACCGACGAACGCGGCGGCCAGTCGAGCTACCGTCCGGCTCAGTTCGGCCCAGCTCCACCGGACGTCGGCATCGATCACCGCAGGCTCGTCCGGCCGGCTCTCGGCGGCACGCCGGACCAGCGCACCGAACGACGCGGGCTGCTCTGCAGCGGCCATCCGGGGACCTCCGAGGCGGTTAGAACGGTTACCGGCGAGTAAAGACAGCATGCTACCGATCACGGCTGGCGCGTCTATGGACGCCGTCTATATGTCAACCAGAAGTCGCCGATGACTCGTCCATGGCATTGATGGCAGGTACCGTCGATCAGACGGGATTCTTCTCGGCACCGACGAGCACACGATGAGGGAGCAGTCCAGGCCACATGAGCGTTGCCGGCATACCTGCCGAGTCGCCTCTCGGACCCGGCGAGGGCTGGTCAGAACTCGCCCGGGCGGTAGTCGAGGCTGCCCGCGAGGCGTCGGTGATGTGGACCGACTCCATCAAGTCGGCGGTGCAGTTTCCGCTGCGCTCCTCATCGTCGGGGTTGCCCGGTCAGGCGGCCTACGGACCAACCGAGTCCACCCCGTCCAACGACGCCCCCGGCGCAAAGTTACCCAGCTCGGCCGATGATCCCGACGAGCAGGTCTCTGACGACCACGCCGAGATGTGGACGCTGGTGCAGGCGGCTCAGGCCGGTGACGGCGAGGCGTTCGGCAAGCTGTATGACCACTACGTCACCGCCGTCTTCCGTTTCATCTACTACCGGGTGAACGACCGGGCGCTGGCCGAGGACTTCACCTCCGAGACCTTCCTGCGGGCGCTGCGGCGGATCTCGACCATCAGCTATCAGGGACGCGACATCGGCGCCTGGTTCATGACGATCGCCCGCAACATCGTCTTCGACCACGTGAAATCGGCTCGCTACCGCCTCGAACTGACCACCGGCGAGACGATCGAGAACGGCGACACCGCGGCCAGCCCCGAGTTGGCGGTGCTGACCAACCTGACCAATACCCGGCTGCTGCAGGCGGTCAACGAGCTCGGTGACGAGCAGCGCGAGTGCATCGTGCTGCGGTTTCTCAACGGCTTGTCGGTGGCCGAAACCGCCGCGGCGATGGGCAAGAACGACGGCGCCATCAAGGCCCTGCAGCATCGAGCGGTGAAGCGATTGGCCGGCCTGCTCGGGGACGAGCTGCGATGACCGAAAAAGCTACCGGCCAGTACGCAGTAACCGGCGTCCGGCCGGCGTCGTTGAATGCAACGATGTCCGCCGAGAGCCCGGCCGCCGGGTGCTCGTTCTGGTTAACCGAGCTTGCCGAGGAGGGCCGAGATGGGCGCGGGTAGGTTCGCCGCTCGGTCCGGCGACGAGCACGGTCGCTCCGCGGTTGAAGCCGACCTGATCGCCCGGCTGCGCGAGCTGCCGGTCGGCCCGGTGCCCGACTCCCGATTCAAGGCCGAGCTGCGCTCCCAACTGGTCGCCATCGCGCCCCGGATCATCGCCGAATCCGACGCCGAGGTGCCGGCCGCGACTGCTGCCCGCTCGCCGAACCGAACCGGTTTCCTCCGGACGGTTCGCCGGCCGCTGATCGCCGTCGCGGGCTCCGCCACGGTGCTCGTGCTGCTGCTGGGACTGGCCGTCTGGATGTCCAACGGCGCGTTGCCCGGCCAGTCGCTGTACGGCGTGAAGCGGGCCAGTGAGAACTTCCAACTCTCGATCGCCGGCAGCGATACCGACAAGGCCAAGGCTTACCTGCAGCAGGCCACCAGCCGGGCCCAGGAGACCGACAAGCTGGTCGGCGCGGCCGGGACACCCAGCTCACGGGTCAGCTCGCTGATCGCCAGCACCCTGAGCAACGCCGATTCCGATACTCGAAACGGGATGCAACTGCTCGGCGGCGCGGCGGTCAGCCAGATGTCGGCGGCTCCGCTGGCCGGCCTGGGCGTCTGGGTGCAACAGCAGCGGACCCGGTTCACCGACCTGCAGGGCCGGCTGCCGGCTGGCGCCGCCCATACCCACGTCGAGTCCTCGATCGCGCTGTTGCAGCGAGTGGCCACCCGAGCCGCCGCGTTGCAGTCCAGGATCGGCTGCAGCTGCCTGTCCCGGGCTCACTCCGACGACCTCGGTCCGCTGCCGTGCACCAGTTGCGGGGCGGTCAAGACACCGGGCGTGCCGGTCATCCCCGGCCTGCCGACCCAGCCGGGCTCAGCGCTCCCGTCCCAGTCCGGCTCGTCCCCGTCCGACGGAGCGTCGTCGGGTGGCGGCGGGTCCGCCGGTTCGCCAGCCCCACAACCCAGCCTGTCGGTGCCCAATCTGGGTGGCGGTGGCACTCCGAGCGCGACCGTCCCGGGTGGCCGAGCGCTGTCCGACGTCCCGGTCTCGGCCGGGCCGAGCGGGATCTCGGCGAGCCTGCCCGGCGGTGGCCGGCTGAGCGTCGGACCGAGCGGGGTGCTGGTGACGCTGCCGCCCCTGCCGCTGCCCTGAGACAGCCGCTACCATCCGACAGCCGCCGCTCTGACCTAGCTACTGCCCTGAGACAGCCGCTGCCCTGAGACAGCTACTGCCCTGAGACAGCCGCTCCCTGAGACAGCCGCTGGCCATCTTGGCTAGGCTCGTACCAGTCACTGTCGGCACGTCGGCAATGATCGGTTCCTGAGCATCAAGGACAGCGTCGAAGGAGGGCCCGGTGCCTGGCCGTTCCGCAGGGTCGGCCGCTCGCGAGGTCGAGGACGCGCTGGCGGTGCCGGCCCGCCCGAACGCGGCCGCGTTCTTCGACGTGGACAACACCATGGTGATCGGCGCCTCGATCTTCCACTTCGCCAAAGGGCTGGCTGCCCGCAAGTACTTCTCGACGGCCGACCTGCGCCGGTTCGTCTGGCAGCAGGTGAAGTTCCGGGCCGGAGGTGAGGGCCCGGAGAACATTGCCAAGGCACGCGAGTCGGCGCTGGCTTTCGTGGCCGGAAAGTCGGTGGCCGAGATCGTGGCGCTGTCCGAGGACATCTATGACGAGACGATCGCGGCCCGGATCTACTCCGGCAGCCGGGCGCTGGCCCAGCTGCACCTGGACGCCGGCGAGCGGGTCTGGCTGGTCACCGCGACGCCCGAGGAGCTGGCCCGGATCATCGCGCGCCGGCTGAACCTGACCGGCGCGCTGGGCACCCGCGCCGAGACGGCGGACGGCTACTTCACCGGTCGGCTGATCGGGGACCTGTTGCACGGCGAGGCCAAGGCGGCGGCCGTCCGAGAGCTGGCCGTACGCGAGGGCCTGGACCTGGCCGATTGCGCGGCCTATTCCGACTCCATCAACGACATCCCGATGCTGTCGCTGGTCGGCCGGCCGGTCGCGGTCAACCCGGATTCCGCGCTGCGCGACGAGGCCCGCCGGCGGGGCTGGGAGATCCGGGATTTCCGGACCGGCCGCAAGGCCGCCCGGGTCGGCATCCCGGCCGCGCTCGGGATGGGTGCGGCTGGCGGTGCGGTCGTCGCCGGGATGGCCTTGGGCCGCCGACAAGAACGCAGCCGCAAGCAGGAACGTAGCCGGCGGCAAGCCCAAGCTCGCCGCCGCTGGCGCTAGCTTCTCGGCGTCCTCAGCCGGGAAGAGCCGTGAACAGTCGATGGACAGCGCTGAGCTACTCGTGGAATCGGGTCAGACGATCGCTCAGGACCCGGTCGAGCGCCGCCCGTCCCGCCGGCCCCCACGCTGGCTTGCCGCCGGGCAGGCCGCGGTCCCCGTTCTGGCCCATCAGCATCAGGAAGAGGCTCTTCAGAGCGGCCAGCCCGCGGGCGCGCCGGACCGTCGCCTCGTCAGCCGCCGCGTACGTGGTGAAGAAGCGTGCGGCAGCGCCCGCCGGCAGCAACACCCAGGCGGCCGCCAGGTCCAACGCCGGGTCGCCGACGAACAGGTCGCCAAAGTCGACAACGCCCGCCAGCGTCCCGTCCGCGACGACGACGTTCGCCGGATGCAGGTCGCCGTGTACCCACACCGGCGGACCGGCCCATGCGGAGGCCGCGACGGCGTCGTCCCAGACGGCCCGGACTTCGGCGGCGTCGGAGCCGATCGCGTCAGCCTCGACTGAGTCGAAGAACCAATCGAAGCCGTCCGTGCAGTCCTTGGGATGCGCGCCGCGGCCCGTATCGACCGGTGCGCCGGCGGGCGCTGCCACATGCAACGCCCGCAGGAACGCCGCCAGGGTGTCGGCCGCGTGCTCGCCGCGGGTGATCGACCCGTGGTCCAGCGGCAGCCCCGACACCCACGTCATAACCGTCCACATCTTGGGGAAACGCTCGCAGGGCGCACCACTGCGCACCGGGACGGGGATTGGCAGCGGCAGCCGCGGGGCGAGCAGCGGCAGCCACCGGCGCTCCTTGAGCTGGTGATCAGGGTCGGTGTCCATCCGCTGGATCCGCACGGCAAGCTCGTCCCCGAGGCGCCACATCTGGTTGCCCCAGCCGCCCTGCACCTCGCGCAGGGACAGCCCGGCCAGGTCCGGATGCTGGTCCCGCAGCAGGTCGCGGATGAGACCCTCGGTGATCTCGATCTCGGCCATGCCGAGCAATCTAGCTACACCCTCAGCTGGGACGAGCCAGCAAACCGGCTCAGTGCCAGACGGACCGGCGCTGCATCAGCAGCCGGTACAGGCTGGTCTGGATCTGCTCGCGTACCCGGTCGGTCAGCTCGAACACCAACATCGGGTCATCGGCCGATTCCGGGCCGTACTGCGCGGTCTCGATCGGTTCGCCGAACTCGATGTGCCACTTGCTCGGCAGCGGGATCAGCCCGAGCGGCCCCAGCCACGGAAAGGTCGGCGTCAGCGGGAAGTACGGCAGCCCTAAGACCCTGGCGACCGTCTTGGCGTTGCCCAGCATCGGGTGGATCTCCTCCGAGCCGACGATCGCGGTCGGCACGATCGGCGCGCCGGTTCGCAGCGCCGCGGAGACGAAGCCGCCCCGGCCGAAGCGTTGCAGTTTGTACCGCTCCGAAAAGGGCTTGCCGATGCCCTTGAAGCCTTCGGGCCACACGCCGACCAGCTCGCCGGCGGCCAGCAACCGCTCGGCATCGGGGTTGCATGCCAGCGTGCTGCCGGTCTTGCGGGCCAGCGGGCCGAGCACCGGGGTGTTGAAGACCAGGTCCGCGCCAAGCATCCGCAGGAACCGGTGGTCCGGAGTCTCGTCGTGCACCGCGGTCGCGGTCATCACCCCGTCCAACGCCCACAGCCCGCCGGCATGGTTGGCCACGATCAGCGCGCCGGAGGACGCCGGAATGTTGTGTACCCCGATCACCTCGGTGCGGAACCAGTTGCGGTACAGCTGCCGGGCCGCCGGCAGCACCGTCGACTCGGTCAGCTCCGGATCGAAGCCGAACTCGTCCACCTCATAATCGCCGGTGAGGCGGCGGCGCAAAAAGGCCAGGCCGGCGGCCGCCTTGCGCTCCCACCCGCTGGCCGGTCGGTCCTCGACCGGGGTGGCTGCCGGCTCAGCGGGACGCAGCGGGATCACCTTCGCGTGGCCGGGTTCGTGCCTGCTGGGCTCAGCCATGCCGCACCCGCAGTAGCCGGCCGAGCTGGACCTCGGCCGCCCGCACCATCGACGGTCGCAGCACCGGCGTCACCGGGCGGCCGGCCAGCAGCGCGTCGAAGGCCTCGGCGGTGCTGTAGGCCGGGGTGTAGCCGAACTCGTCCTTGAGCTTGCTGTTGCTGACCACCCGGCCGAAGTTGAGAAACTGCATCTGCTCGGGGGAAAAGTCCACCAGCCCACTACGCCGGACGGCCCGGCCGACGAACGACACCGCAGGCGAGGGCACCGGCAACGCGATCTTGCCGGCCCGTCGGATCGCCTGGCTCAGCATCAGCACCCCGTCGGCGGCCACGTTGAAGGTGCCGGGCAGGTCCCGGGTGCTGGCCAGCCGCAGGATCTCGATCGCGTCACTCTCGTGCAGCAGCTGCAGCCGAGGGTCATAGCCCAGCGCGATCGGCACCACCGGCAACTGGAAATACCTGGTCAGCGGGGTGTCGATGAACGGGCCGACGAAGTTGGCGAACCGCAGCAGCGTGACGTCGATATCCGGCCGGCGCCGGCTGAACCCCCGGACGTAGCCCTCGACCTCGACGGCGTCCTTGGCATAGCCGCTGCTCGGCAACGACTTCGCCGCCATGTCCTCGGTGAAGATGGCCGGGTCCCGAGGCGAGGTGCCGTACACGGCGGTGGTGGATTTCAGCACCAGCCGCCGTACGGTGTCGGACTTCTGGCAGGCGGCCAGCAGCTGCATCGTCCCGATGACGTTGAGTTCCTTCATCGGGGCCCGCCCACCTGCACCGTGCGGGGTCGCGGTCACCGAGGCGTGCACGACGGTGTCCACCCCGGCGGACGCGATCACCTTGGCGATCAACGGGTTGCGGATATCGGCCCGGACGAACTCGGTGCGGCCGAGCAGATCCAGGTCCTCGCGAGCCGGCGGCGAGGTATCGACCCCGATCACCCGATCGATGTTCGGATCGGCCGCCAGCCGGCCTGCCAGCCGACAGCTCAGGTAGCGGCTGATGCCGGTGACCAGCACGACGCGTGTCATTGGCACCTCACCGATGGGTTGGCTGAACGTCCGTCGGTTTCGATCCTAGGCCAGCCGGCCCACCGCCGCCGGGTCACTGCCGGGTCGACGGTGTAACGACAACTGGCCTCCCGCGCGGCGGGAAGCCAGTTGTCCTACGTGCTGGGGTTACTTCTTGTTACGGCGCTGAACGCGCGTCTTCTTCAGCAGCTTGCGGTGCTTCTTCTTGGCCATCCGCTTGCGCCGCTTCTTGATGACAGAACCCATTGAACTACCTCACTTGCATGCTCGACTCGCGTGATCTGGACCTGCGCGAAGTACCGGACTTGAATGACTTGGCGCAAACCCAATGACATCGAAGTCACCTGCAGGTCATACACGCGTCACTGGCCGCCAGCTTACCCCGCCTCGAAGAAGGCCCCCTTGAGGTAGGTCTGTACTGCTTGCTCGGGCACTCGAAAGGAGCGACCGACTCGTACCGCGGGCAGCTCGCCGGAATGCACCATGCGGTACACCGTCATCTTCGAGACGCGCA
The DNA here is from genome assembly GCA_030853265.1 of Actinomycetota bacterium. GTDB lineage: Bacteria > Actinomycetota > Actinomycetes > Mycobacteriales > Jatrophihabitantaceae > Jatrophihabitans_A. The sequence goes on along the minus strand of JALYVK010000007.1, from coordinate 20,212 downwards.
TCACGGAGGCCACCTCGGCCACCGTCAAGAAGCGCACCTCGCGCAGCCCATCAGGGGACTTACTCATGCATCACCGGACCTTCTTGGCACGTGACAGTGAGCCGGCTTCCCCTCCGGCAACCTGACACGCACGTGCTCGGGCTGAGAGTATCGGTACCAGTGGGACTGATGCGATACATGTTCTTCACGAATTGGAGACTTTTTCTCACAGCCCCGGCGTGGCTACCGCACAGAAGGCCCAAAAGCTCACTCGAACGGTCGCCGACGCCGCGATCTTCAGACGATCCGGCTGCCATGGCGATCGGATCGTCTGAAGATCCACTCGAGACGGCGTCAGTCGGCCGAGCGACCCAGCTCCGCGGAGCGGTTGCTGGCCGCCTCGATCGCCGCCAGAAAAGCCGCCCGGACGCCGTGGTTCTCCAGTTCCCGGATGGCCGAGATGGTGGTGCCGCCCGGCGAGGTGACCGCCTCACGCAGCCGGACCGGGTGCTCGCCGGAATCGCGCAGCATCACGGCCGAGCCGAACAGCGTCTGGACGATCAGCTCGGCAGCCAGCGCCCGGGGCAGGCCCAGCAGGATGCCGGCGTCGATCATCGCCTCGACCAGGAAGAAGAAGTACGCCGGCCCGCTGCCGGACAGCGCGGTCACCGCGTCCAGCTGGGATTCGGGTACCCGAACCACCTTGCCGACCGCGGACAACAGCTGCTCGGCCCGCACCATGTGCTCCTCGGCGGCCCGGGACCCGGCGCAGACCGCGGTCATCGCCTCGTCCACCACGGCCGGGGTGTTCGGCATGCAGCGCACCACGGCCGGGCCGGCCGGCAGCTTGGCCTCGATCCGCGCGGTGGTGATGCCGGCGGCCACCGAGACGATCAGGTGCTCAGGCGTCACGTACTCGGCCAGCTCGGCCAGCAGCGAGTCGATGTCCTGCGGCTTGACCGCGATCAGGACGGTCTGGCAGGCCCGAACCGCCGCGGCCACCTCGACCACCTGGACGCCGTAGCGCTCGGTGAGCTGGCTGACCCGCTCCGGGTAGTGCTCCACCACCCGGATCTGGCTGAGCTCGGCATTGCCGCGCAGCAGCCCGGACAGCATGGCTTCGCCGATCTTGCCGCCACCGATGATGGCCAATCCGCCCGAGGTGCTGGTCATCACGCCATCATCTCACCGCAAGAGAGTGGAAGAATTTTGTGCCCTGGCCACGAGAATCTTCCACTCTCTGCGAGGGCGAGAAGAGTCAGCCGATGTGGTCGAGGCGGCGCAGGATCACGCCCTCGCGCAGCGCCCACGGGCACAGCGCCAGCTCGGTGACCCCGAGGGCAAGCATCGCCTGCTCGGCCACGATCGCGCCGGCCAGCGTCTGGTGGGCGCGGGCCGCCGAGACCCCGTCCAGCTCGGCCAGGTCGGCGGCGGTGATCCGCGAGATGAAGCCGATGACCTGGCGCAGGCCGTTGATCTGCAGCCCGCGCGGAGCCCGCGGCCCGGCGCTGGATGGGGCCGCACCCGCCAACCGGCACAACGTCCGGAAGGTCTTGCTGCTGGCCACCACCTGATCGGGCCGGCCGCCGGCGAGCAGCTTGCGCACCGGGCCGGTGAGCTCGCCGGCGATGTAGGAACGCAGCTTGTCCACCGAGTGCTTGGACGGCGGGTCACCGTCCAGCCACTCCCGGGTGAGCCGGCCGGCACCGAGCGGGACCGACATGGCCACCTCGGGCACCTCGTCGTTGCCGACCCCGAGCTCCAGCGAGCCGCCGCCGATGTCCAGGCACAGCAACCGGCCGGCGCTCCAGCCGAACCAGCGCCGGACCGCCAGGAAGGTCAGCGTCGCCTCGTCCTCGCCGGTCAGCACCGCAAGCTCCACGCCGGTCTCTTCCTTGACCCGGGCCAGCACCTCCACCGAGTTGCCGGCATCGCGCACGGCCGAGGTGGCGAAGGCCAGCAGCTCGTCGCACTTCAGCTCGGTGGCCTGCCGGCGGGCGCCCAGCGTTGCTCCGACCAGCGCGTCGGCGCCCTCGATGGCCAAGTCACCGCGCTTGTCGATGTGTTCGGCCAGCCGCAGCACGCTCTTGCGAGACAGCTGCGGGGTTGGTTGCGCCCCGAGGAAGGCGTCCACCACCAGCAGGTGAACCGTGTTCGAACCGACGTCCAGCACTCCGAGCCGCATGCGGCCAACGCTAGCCGAGCGCGCCGGCCGGATGGTGCTAGCCAGGCGCCGTCGCCGGTTCGGTAGCTGTGCCGCCACTTCGCTGCGCTCCTCCCTCGTCCCTCGGTCGATGCTCACTCAGCTACAGTCGCCGCTGTGTCTCAGCGATCACGAGAGCTGCCCGTCATCCAGCCGTCCCCGCGCGATTCCGAGGTGGGGCTGGACTTCGCGCGCGAATGGCTCGAGTTCGTCGACCCGGCCAACCCCGAGCATCACATCAGGGCCGACCTGACCTGGTTGTGCTCGCGCTGGACCTGCATCTTCGGACGGGGCTGTCACGGCGTGATCGAGGGACGGGCCGAGGACGGCTGCTGCAGCCACGGCGCGTTCTTCTCCGATGACGAGGACCGCAAGCGGGTCAAGAAGTACGCCAAGCAGCTGACTCCGGAAACCTGGCAGTACTACAAGCACGGCACCAAGAAGGGCATCACCGAGAAGGATTCGGTCGGCGAGGACGAGAACCGGCTGCGTACCCGGACGGTGGACGGCGCCTGCGTGTTCCTCAACCGACCTGGCTTCTCCGGCGGCGAGGGTTGCGCGCTGCACGCGCTGGCGCTGCGGACCGGCCTGCACCCGCTGGACACCAAACCCGAGGTCTGCTGGCAGTTGCCGGTCCGCCGCGAGCAGGAATGGCTGACCCGGCCGGACGAGACCAAGATCCTGGTGTCCACCGTCTCGGAGTTCGACCGCCGGGGCTGGGGCGAGGGTGGCCACGACCTGCACTGGTGGTGCACCTCGTCCCCGGACGCGCATGTCGGCGCCGAGCCGCTCTATCTCAGCTACGGGCCGGAGCTGGCCGCGCTGATCGGGCAGGCCGCCTACACCGAGCTGGCCCGGCTGTGTGCGCAGCGGCTGGATCAGGGGCTGCTCGCACCACACCCGGCCACCGTCGAGGCCGCCAACCGGACCCGGCTGGCCAGCCACGAACTCACCCTGCTCGGCCCGGACGGCCGCGCCGAGGAGGCCCGCTCCTAGCTCAGCGCTCGAAGTTGTAGCCGAGCCCTCGAACTAGTAGCTCAGCGCTCGAAGTTGTAGCCGAGCCCTCGAACTAGTAGCTCAGCGCTCGACCTAGTAGCTCAGCGCTCGAACTAGTAGCTCAGCCCTCGACCTAACAACTCAGCCCTCGAACTTGTAGCCCAGCCCCCGCACGGTGAGCAGGAACTTCGGCTGGGCCGGCTCGGGCTCGATCTTGGCCCGCAGCCGCTTGATGTGCACGTCCAGGGTCTTGGTGTCACCGACGTAGTCCGCGCCCCAGACCCGGTCGATCAGCTGGCCCCGGGTCAGCACCCGGCCGGAGTTGCGCAGCAGCAGCTCGAGCAGGTCGAATTCCTTCAGCGGCAGCGAGACCTGCCGGCCGTCCACCGCGACCGTGTGCCGCTCGACGTCCATCCGGACCGGGCCGGCTTCCAGGGTCGCGGTGATCAACTCTTCGGACTCCGCACCCCGGCGCATCACCGCGCGGATCCGGGCCACCAGCTCGCGATGCGAGAACGGCTTGGTGACGTAGTCATCGGCCCCGAGTTCCAGGCCGACCACCTTGTCCACCTCGGAGTCCCGGGCGGTCAGGATGATGATCGGCACCGTCGAGCGCTGCCGCAGCGACCGGCACACCTCGGTACCTGGCAGGCCGGGCAGCATCAGGTCCAGCAGCACGATGTCGGCTCCGGAGCGGTCGAACGAGCCGAGCGCGTCCGGGCCGGTAGCGGCTACCGAGACCTCGAAACCCTCGCGGCGCAGCATGTAGGACAGCGGATCCGAGATCGACTCTTCGTCCTCGACAACAAGTACCCGGGTCACGGGCGTTCCCTTTCGATCGGTGAAGGCAGGTCTCTCATGAGGCACGGTTGTGCACGACTGGCGGCCCCTCGGTCCGCTCACCGGCGCCGTCGGACCGGCTGGCCAGCGGCAGCCGGATGGTGAAGGTCGAGCCGGCGCCGACCACGCTCCAGACCGCGACGTTGCCGCCGTGGTTGGTAGCGATGTTCTTGACGATGGCCAGCCCCAGGCCGGTGCCGCCGGTGGCCCGGGAGCGGGCCTGGTCCACCCGGTAGAACCGTTCGAACACCCGGTCCTGCTCGGTCTCGGCAATCCCGATGCCCTGGTCGGCGACCGAGATCAGCACCCACTGGGCGCCGTCGGCGTCGGTTTCGGCGCGGCTGGTCAGGCTGACCCGGGTCCGCGCCGGGCTGTAGGCGATCGCGTTGTCCACCAGATTGCCGATGGCGGTGGTCAGCTGGGTCTCGTTGCCGCGTACGCACAGGCCCGGTTCGGTGCGATCGACCACGCTGATGCCGGTCTGCTCGGCCAGCAGCCGGCTGCGGTCGACCGCCTCGGAGACGATGTGCTCGACCCGGACCAGCTTCGCGCCAGGCAGCGGTTCGGCGCCCTGCAACCGGGACAGCTCGATGAGTTCCTGGACGAGCCGGCCGAGCCGGGTGCCTTCGCGCTGCATCCGCTCGGCGAAGTGTTGGACCGCGTCCGGGTCATCGGCCGCCTCCTGGACGGCTTCGGCCAGCAGGGTCAGCGCACCCACCGGGGTCTTCAGCTCGTGCGAGACGTTGGCCACGAAGTCCCGCCGCACCAGTTCCAACCGGCGGGCGTCGGTCACGTCGAAGAACCGCAGCACCACCGAGGCGACCCGGCCGTGCTCGCGCAACGGCATCGCCCGGACGGCGAAGGTGAGGTATTCCGGCCCGCGACCGGCGGCGGCCAGGTCGATGGTGACGCTGTCCGGCTCGCCGGAGTCGGTAACCCGGCGGACCAGCTCGGTCAGCACCGGTATCGCCAACCGGTCGGCGTCCACCACCCGCAGGGTCCGGGCCATCGCGTTGGCGAACACCGCGATCTCGTCCCGGTCCACCACCACCACGCCCAGGTCCAGCGCACCGAGCACCCGCTGCGACAGGCCGGTCGCGGTGCTGGGCCCGACCGCGAGCGCCGGGCTTGTCGAGCTGCCGCTGCGCCGGACGAACCAGGCCGCCAGGAATGCCGAGGCCGCCGCTCCTACCAGGAACGACGCGACTGCCACGACCACCGTCACGAGGCTGATGGTACGGCCGCTGCGGTCAGCACCCGACACGGCGAGGCCGCGGAAAACCGGGCGTCATGTGTTGTTCACCGGTTGTCCGGGCAGCATTCACCGAGCAGTGCTGGCAGCGCCACCTCAGCATCTACGCTGAGCCTCATGCGCGACATGTATCACGACGAACTCGACGACATCGGCAACTCGCTGGTCGCCATGACCTATCTGGCCGGCACCGCGATGGAACGCGCCACCAGCGCGCTGCTGGACGGTGACCTCAACGGGGCGGAACGGGTCGTCAGCGACGACACCGCGATCGATGCGTTGCGAGCCGATCTGGAATCCCGGACGTTCCTGCTGCTCTCGCTGCAGCAACCGGTCGCCACCGACCTGCGGGTACTGGTCACCACGCTGCACCTGGTGGCCGACCTGGAACGGATGGGTGACCTGGCGCTGCACGTGGCGAAGGTGGCCCGGATGCGGTACCCGGATATCGCGGTGCCGACCGAGCTGCGCGACGTCATCTCCCAGATGGGCAAGGTGGCGCTGTCGCTGGTCGACAAGGTTGCCGAGGTGATCAAGGGCCGGGACGTCGAGCTGGCCCAGGCGATCGAGGCCGAGGACGACTCGATGGATGCCCTGCACCGCAAGCTGTTCACCCAGCTGCTGTCGGACAACTGGTCACATGGCACCGAGGCGGCGATCGACATGACGCTGCTCGGCCGGTATTACGAGCGCTACGCCGACCACGCGGTGGGTGTCGCGCGCCGGATCGTGTTCATCGCCACCGGTGAGATGCCGGCCGGTTCGGCGGCCGTCAAGCAACCACCGTCCCCGTCGCCGTCCTAGCCCTGACCTCTAACCTCTGACCTCCGGTGATCTTCAGACGTTTCGACCGTCATGGCGAGCGAGCCGTCTGAAGATCACGCGGTTAGCTCGCGGTGTCGGCCATCACCCAGTCGTCACCCTTGGACACGTAGCGGACGTAGACCGTCCCGGAATTGACGTGTGAGATCGCGTTGGCCGGCGCCGCGGGCCCGCCGCTGTAGATGGCTGCCGAGCCGATGTTGCCGACCACGTCACAGCCGCCGGCATTAATGGTGGCCTGATGGTTGGTGATGGTCTTCCAGACGCCGGCTTCCGGCTCACCGCTGACGCTGGTGCCATCGTTGCAGAGCGAATCGGCGGCGTGGTTGTAGCAGAAGATCGCCGCCGTGTGGTTCGGGGCACTGGTGCAGGGCACCGACTGGTGACCGCCCTCGGCGACCAGCTCCGCGCCGGTGCCATCCAGGTAGGACCAGGCGCAGCCGTTGAAGTGGCCGTAGGCGTAGCCGTTGGCGAACGGGGTGTTCACGCTGGCCGCGCCGGCGGTGTCATAGCTGTAGACGTCCATGTGGTCGTTGCCGACCGCCTGACCGACCCCGTCGTGGAACAGGTAGCCGATGATCGGGCCGTGTGGCGTGCCGCCGGTGTCGAAGGTCAGCGCGACCCAGCCCGGTCCGTAGCCGGTGTGGCCGTCCTGGACGGCGGCGCTGGCGATGGCCTTGTAGCCGGTGGACAGCGCGAACGCCGGGGCGGCACCGAACAGCATGGCGAGCAGGGCGAGCAGCAGGACGAGTGGTCGGCGAAGCATGGCAACACCCCTCAGGGTTCGACAGCGGTGCGAACCCGGTGAATGTACTACTTGCCCTGGTTTGCTACCTGTTCGATCGCTGCGTCGGCGGCGGCCGGATCCAGGTACTCGGCCGGCCCGGTCGGCACCATGGTGGTGGAGTCCAGCTCGTAGCGCAGCGGGATCCCGGTCGGGACGTTGAGCGAGACCACCGCCTCGTCCGACAGCCCGTCCAGGTGCTTGATCAGCGCTCGCAGCGAGTTGCCGTGCGCGACGACCAGCACGGTGCCGTTGCGCAGGTCCGGGACTATCGCATCGTAGAAGTACGGCAGCATCCGAGCCACCACGTCGGCCAGGCACTCGGTGCGCGGTGCACTGTCCAACAGGTCGGCGTAGCGCGGGTCGCCGCTCTGGCTGAACTGGTCGTCAACAGCCAGCGGCGGCGGCGGTACGTCGTAGGAACGGCGCCAGAGCATGAACTGCTCGTCGCCGAACTCAGCCCGGACGGCGGCCTTGTCCTTGCCCTGCAGCGCGCCGTAGTGCCGTTCGTTGAGCCGCCAGCTGCGCTTGACCGGGATCCAGTGCCGGTCGGCGGCGTGCAACGACAGCTCGGCGGTCCGGATCGCCCGGCGCAGCAACGAGGTGTGCACCACCTGCGGCAGCACGTCCCGCTCGCGCAGCAGCTCGCCGCCGCGACGGGCCTGTGCCTCGCCGGTGTCGGTCAGGTCGACGTCCACCCAACCGGTGAACAGGTTCTTCAGGTTCCAGTCGCTCTCACCATGGCGGAGCAGCACCAACGTCGCGGTCACTCGACCAATCCTGCCACCAAGCTGAGTGAGCATCGCAGCGAGGCACGAGCGAGGAGCGGAGCGAAGTGGCTAACACAGCTGAGTGAGCATCGCAGCGAGGCACGAGCGAGGAGCGGAGCGAAGTGGCTAGCACAGCCTCAGCGCAGCTCGATCCAGGTCGCCCTGGTCACCCCGAGCAGCCGGCCGTCCTCGCCGTAGCCGGCGGACCGGCTGAACGCCTTCCGGCCATCCCAGCCGTCGCCCTCGGCAACCACCACGGTGGGCTTGGCCGGATCGACCGGTCCGGCGTGGCAGGCCATCCCGTCGCTACGCTCGACGCCGCAGCCCACACAGGTCGGGAACGGGTGGCTCGACAGCCCCTCGAACCGGCTCGCCGCCTGCACCGCCAGTTCGTAATCCACCGCAGGGACAAGGGGAATCTCGTCCACCACCGCCGTCGCCTCGGCAACCAGCGCGCTGTCGTGATACGCCCGGACGGTGCCATCCACGGTCTCGATCCGCAGTTCGGTGTCCAGTGGCGGCGGCATCCGCAGGGTGACCTGGACCGGGCCCGCGGTGTCGACCAGTGCCGCGAGCCGGCCGGCGGCAATGCCGCCGTTGGCCGAGTCCGGTGGGCCGTTGAACCGGGCGGGAAACGACAGGGTGCTCATCTGCCCATACTCGCCGCACCGCCCGAGCGTGCGGCTGCCGGGGTCAGCTGTTGCGGTGTACGAAGCCCTCGAACGCGGCCAGGTTCGCCAGCGACTCGCCCCGGCTCTCGCGCCAGGCCCACTCGCGCCGGATGGACGAACCGAAGCCCAGCTCCAGCAGCGTGTTGAAGGCCGAGTCGGCATAGTCGAGCACCACCCCGAGCAGCCGGTCGACGGTCTCGGCGGTGATGGCCGCCAGCGGCAACCGGCCGGTCAGGTAGATGTCGCCGGAATCGTCGATGGACCAGGCCACCGCGAACATCCGGGCGTTGTGCGCGAGCAGCCAGCGGTAGACCTGCTCGGCGTTCTCGTCCGGCTTGCGCACCACGAACGCCTCGATGACCAGGCCCTGGGTGCCGACCATCAACCAGCAAGCCGTCTTAAGTCGCTTCTGGCCGGGCAGGTTGGCCACGAACGCGCCCTCGGACGGTTCCTCGAACTCGACCTCGGCCTCGATCAAAGCCTGCCGGATCGTCGCGTGGCCGTCGGCTGGCGTCACGAGGTGGCCCTCGTTCGGCGTCATGAGGAGGCCGAACCGGTCGGGGCGAGCGCGTCGAACTCGGCGATCGCGTCCCGGTAGGCCAGCAGCAGGCCGTCGGCGGTATGCCGCCACGAGAACCGTTCGGCATTGGCGCGGGACGCCCTGGCCAGTTCGGCCCGCCTGGCCGGCTCGTGCAGCAGGCCGGCCAGCGCGTTCGCCCAGTCCTCGGTACGGTGCCCGGCGACCAACAGGCCGGTCCGACCACCGTCCACCGCGGTCGGCAGGCCGCCGACCGAGGCAGCTACCACCGGGGTGCCGCAGGCCTGCGACTCCAGGGCCACCAGCCCGAAGGACTCGTTGTAGCTGGGCACCACGGTCAGGTCGGCGGCGGCGTAGAAGTCGGCCAGCCGTTCGCGGCTGGCGGGTGGTTCGAAGCGCACCAGGTCAGCGATTCCCAGGTCGACGGCGAGTTTGGCGTAGGCGTCCGGTTCGGTCAGCCCCGAGCCGGACGGCGCACCCACCACGATCACCCGCAACCGGCGAGCGAGTTCCGGGTCGGCCGCGACCAGCCGGGCGGCCGCCCGCAACAGGACGTCGGGCGCCTTGAGCGGCTGTAGCCGCCCGACGAAGAGCAGAACCAGCGCATCGGCCGGCACCCCGAGCCGAGCGCGGGCCGCCGCCGGGTCGGTCGGCCGGAAGGTTTCCAGGTCCACCCCGGGCGGGATCGTCACCACGCGCTGCGGATCGGCGTCGTACCAGTCGACCAGCTGGCCGACCTCGTCGGCGGTATTGGCGATCAGCCGGTCGGCCTCGTCCACCACCTGCTGCTCGCCGATGATCCGGGCCAGCGGCTCCGGGCTGTCGCCGTCGGCCAGGCTGGCGTTCTTGGCCTTGGCCAGGGTGTGCGCGGTGTGTACCAGCGGCACGCCCCACCGGTCGCGGGCCAGCCAGCCGACCTGGCCGGACAGCCAGTAGTGCGAATGCACCAGGTCATACCAGCCCGGCTCGTGCTGCGCTTCGGCCCGCAGCACCGCGGCGGTGAACGCGCAGAGCTGGCCGGGCAGATCGTTCTTGGACAGGCCCTCGTACGGGCCCGCGGTGATGTGCCGGACGGTGACGCCCGGCTCGACCTCGACGACCCGGGGCAGCTCGGAGGACATTGCCCGGGTGAAGATCTCGACTTCGACGCCGGAATTGGCGAGCTGGCGGGCCGTTTCGAGTACGTAGACGTTCATCCCGCCCGCGTCACCGCCGCCGGGTTGTTCCAACGGAGAGGTGTGCACGCTGATAGTGGCCACTCGCTTCGGCAATACACCGTGCCGGGTGATCCGCCCCTGTCGCACGTGGCCTCCGCTGCTCGATCGATCGCATCGGGCGTTATCTCGGCCGACGCGGGGTCAGAACTGCCCGGTGGGTGAACACCACGGCACCCCCGATCATGCCGGATCGATCGACATCGGCAGAATCCTGTTATGCCGAACTCACGTGGGATAGCTGTCGTCACCGGGGCCTCGAGCGGGATCGGGGCCGCCACCGCACGCCGGCTGGCCGCCGACGGGTTCGCGGTGTGGGCGGCCGCCAGACGTACCGACCGGCTCGCCGAGCTGGCCGAGGACCACCCCGAGATCAGCCCGATCGTCCTCGACGTGACCGATCCGGACTCGGTTGCCGCGCTCGCAGCCCGGGCCGCCGAGCAGCCGGCCGGGATCGCGCTGCTGGTCAACAACGCCGGTGGCGCGATCGGCATCGAGCCGCTCGAGACGGCCGATCCGGCCGACTGGTTGGCGATGTACCAGACGAACGTGCTCGGCGCGATGCGCGTCACCCAGGCGCTGCTGCCGGCGCTGGAGGCCGGTGCCGGCGGGCACGTGGTGCTTACTGGATCGATCGCCGGGTACGGCGTGTACCCCGGCGGTGCCGGTTACTCGGCGGCGAAGTACGGCGCCCGGGCGATGATGGAGACGCTCCGGCTGGAACTCAACGGCCGGCCGATCCGGGTGTCGGAGGTGGCGCCCGGCATGGTGGCCACCGAGGAGTTCTCGCTGGTCCGTTTCCGCGGGGACGCCGAACGTGCCGCGAAGGTCTACGAAGGTGTGGCCGAGCCGCTGTCGGCCGAGGACATCGCGGACGTGATCGCGTTCGTGGCAACCAGGCCGGCACACGTGAATCTCGATCTGGTGGTCGTCAAACCACTAGCCCAGGCGGCCCCGCACCTGGTGGCTCGCGTTCAGGCTTAGCCGTCGAGCCGGGCGCCGGATATCTCGACCCGGTTGCGGCCGGCTCGCTTGGCCACATAGAGCGCAGCGTCGGCCGCGTGCAGCAGCACCTCGACCTCCGAGCCGTGTTCGGGGAAGCAGGCCACCCCGATGGACGCCGACAGCTCGGTAAGCGCGGGCTGATCCTCGTTGCGGGCCGGCACCTCGAGCAGTGCGATCCGCTTGCGGATCCGCTCCGAGATGGTCAGCGCGGTCAGCTCATCGACGTCGGAGAGCACTGCTACGAACTCCTCGCCACCGAACCGGCCGATCGAGTCGTAGCCGCGCATCTCTTCGGCCAGGCAACCGGCCACCGCCAGCAGCACGTCGTCGCCGACCAGGTGGCCGAAGTTGTCGTTGATGTTCTTGAAGTTGTCCATGTCGATGATCAGCACCGCCGCGCTGTGCTTCTCCCGACTGGCCCGGGCAATCTCACGAGTGGCCACGTGATGCCAGGTGGCGGCGTTGAGCAGCCCGGTCTTGGCGTCGGTGGTGGCGGCAACCTCGAGCTGCTTGGTCAGCACGCTGCGTTGCAGGACGAACATCGGTGGCACCACCAGCAGCGCCAGTAGCGGCTGGTAGACCAGCGCCAGCGCCGTCAGGCCGCCCAGGCACAGCGTGGAGATCTCGAGCGAGATGTCCTGCCAGCTGTTGAGCAGCGACCGCAGGCTCTCCGGGCGTACCGCGAGGTAGATCGCGGTGTGCAACACCGCCGCGTTGACCAGCAGGTAGACGACCAGGCCGAAGCCGATGGTCAGCACCGCGGTCACCGACTCGGGCAGATTGCCGCTGTGCGCACCCAGGGCCAGCATCACCGCACGGGAGATGTAGCACGCGCTCACCACGACGGAGGCAGCGAAGACCTGCCGGTAGGGACGCATGCCGCTCTGGCGGCCATGCCGCAACCAGACATCGACGATGATGATCACGCAGAGCGGCAGGATCAGCGCCGGCGGCAACACCATCGCCGCCGAGAAGGTCCACACCGAGGTCATGTCCACGTGGGTGTGCGCCGCGAGCCTGGCCCTAAGCCGGGCGATCCGGGCAGAGATCTCTTCGAAGATCAGTCCGAGCAGGACCAGGACCGTGAACCGGAGAAAATCTGCTCGGTGCCAACTGGTTAAGAATGGCAACACAGCTGCCGATAAACAGATGACAGCCTCGACGGCGAGCACGTACGCCAGCATGGCTCGTGGGGTCGACCAGAGATCCCACGAGCCTATTCGTACCGTTATCGGTACTCTTCGGCCGCGCTGTGTCCGAGACATGATGTGCTCCTCAGTGCACGCAGAACGCTAGTGGATGAGCCCGCACTTTGCCATTGCCTCATCCGTCTCACTTAGAACCAACATCATTGTGGGAATCTCGGAGGAAGCTGCCCTGAAGAGGGTGCACCCCCGCAACCCCTCACACCCCCGGAGGATGTCATGCTCGACCATTGCATGTAGGTCGAATGAAAGTAAAGGGGTCCAACGACCCAAATCCGCAGAATTCCCTGCGGTAGGCCAACCCGTACGGAGGGAGGGAATCACCATGCTCAAGAACATCACCTGGGGCTAACACGTCCGCCGATAGTGGTCGAACCTGACCCATGCTCGCACTCGGCGCTCAACCTGACTCACACCCCAAACCGGTTCTTCCCAGATACAAATCCTGATCTACAACTAAAAGTGCTCCGTGGCGGCCCGGTGATACATCTGCCAGCACAATCCGCTATAGAACGTCCGGATCGCCTGACTCTCCAGCGGAATAGGCGACTAGGGCCAAAGAAAATGGGCACAACCAAGGGCGACTGAACAACCAGGCAATCGTTAGTCACCTTGAGTTACACAATTTAGTGACTATTAGTAATCAAAGGAGGCGTTACACATGAACAACATCACCTGGGGCTGAACTCACTCAGCAATTCGCGAAAGATCCTCACGATGCATGAGGGACGAGCGGCACCGCCGCTGCTGACGCCCTCCGGTGACCTGAGGCGCGCCAGCCGACTACTGAGCCTTACGAACGTATTGCGCTCTACGCCGATGTTGGCCACCTGAGGTGACCAGAGGGGCCGCCGTACTAGCGGGATTCGCCTTCGACCACAGCCAGGTCAACCACAGGGCGAGCATCAGCCCGACCAAGCCGGCACCACCGACCGCCCAGCCGACTCCGGCGGTCCCGGCAACGATGCCGCCGAGTAGCAGGCCGATGCCTTGCACGGCCAGCAACCCCGACGATGCGATACCGACGGCTTGCCCCCGCTGGTTGTCCGGAACCGCCCGGACGAACTCCGTGACCACCTGCACCTGGTAGGAGAAGAACAGCCCGCTCGCCGCCCACAACACCAGCGACAGCTGCAGGTTGGGCAGCATCCAGCAGCCGATCAACGGCAGCCCGGCGGCCGTTCCCATCGGCCCCATCCACTTCGAACGCGACCCCGCCGGCACCAGCCGGACGAACAGGTACGTCCCCAGCGCGGTCCCGGCCGGCATCGCCGCCATCAGCAGACCGACCGCGGTCGCGCCGTGGCCGACGGCCGCCGCATAGGGCGCGGCTACCCCCTCCGGAACCACGTACAGGCCAGCCAACCAGGCGAGGCCGAGCAGCGTGCGCAGCCGCGGATCGCCGAAGATCAGCCGGATTCCGGTGGCCAGCGACGATCCGCCGAAGCCGCCCACCTTCTCGCTGGGCTCCTCCCGTACCGCCGCCGGTCGAGCCTTCACCCCGATCCAGATCACCAGGGCCGAGACCAGGAAGGTGGCCGCATCCACCGCCAGCCCGGCACGCGCGCCGATAGCCGCGATCGCGATCCCACCGGCAGCGAACCCGGCCAGCTGGGCGACCTGGTTGGTGATCGTGCGCAGCGCCGTCCCGACCACGTAGTAGTCGTCCTGCAGGATCGTCGGCACCAGCGAGGATTCGGCCGCGGTGAACGGAGACTCGGTCAACACCGCCAGCACCAGCAGCGTGCACAGCACCCAGATCGGTACGCGGGGCAGCGCCATCAGGCCGAACAGCACCGCCCGGATCAGGTCGGCGACGATCAGCACCCGACGACGCGGCAGCCGGTCGGCCAGGCCGGACAGCAGCGCTCCACCGACCAGCGCGGGCAAAAACGTCAAGGCGTACGTCAGGGCGGTCAAAATCGCCGAAGACGTACGCTCAAACACCAAGACCGACAGTGCGACGCGCGCGATCTGGTCGCCGATGGCGGACTGGGAATCAGCCAGCCACAGCACCCGAAATTCGCGCACTCGCAACACGGCGGTGAAGGTGACGCGTTTGCCGGTCAAGCCGCTACTCACAACATCCTTCTGTCCGATATGAGCTGTCACATTAGTGGGTCAAACCTCTAGAACACCAAATCCCGGACTCAAACATTGGCAGGTATCTTCGGCGGGTCCCTGACCGGGGTCGGCCGGGCCCACGGGCAGGTTGCGCAATAGTCCCAGTCCGGTCCCTCCGCCACAGGTCACAACGGTCTCGGGACGATGACATTCCAGTAGGCGCAGCGGCCCGAGACGCACCGGCCGGGTCGGGCGATCCGGGTGAGAGTCCGCCGACCCAGGGATGATGCAGCAGTGAACAAGCAACCCCGGTTGGCGGCCGGCCGGGCCCGGGCGCTCGGGTTGCCGACCCGCGGCACCACCAACCCCAACCGGTTGCGCCGGATGGACAACTGGATCGCCACCGTGCTGGCCGGCCGGCTCAGCTCGGCCGCTCACCCACTGGTGATCGATCTCGGCTACGGGGCGAGCCCGATAACCGCCGTGGAGTTGCTGTCCCGGTTACGTCGAGTGCGACCGGACGTCGAGTTGCTCGGCCTCGAGATCGACGCCGACCGGGTTGCGACCGCCCAGTCCGCCACCGCTTCGGGATTGCGGTTCGAACGAGGCGGGTTCGAGCTCGCCGGCCACCAGCCGGCGATCGTCCGGGCGGCCAACGTGCTGCGCCAGTATCCCGAGCCCGCGGTTGCCGAGGCCTGGCAGCGGATGCAGCACCAGCTCGCACCGGGCGGGGTGCTCGTCGAGGGAACCTGCGACGAGGTCGGACGGCGGGGCAGCTGGGTGCTGCTGGATCGCGATACCCCGATCAGCCTGACCCTGAGCTGCCGGCTCGATGCCGTGCACCGGCCGTCCGAGGTTGCCGAGCGGCTGGTCAAGGCGCTGATCCACCGCAATGTCAGCGGTGAGCCGATCCATGCGCTGCTCCGTGCGATGGATGCCGGCTGGGACCGGCACGCGCCGCTGGCCAGCTTCGGCAGCAGGCAGCGCTGGCAGGCGATGTGCGCCGACCTCGGGACGGACTGGCCGGTGCTCAGCACGCCCGGCCGGCATCGCTTCGGGGAACTGACCGTCGCCTGGGACGCGGTCGCCCCGCGGGCCTAGGTTTTTGGGTCGCTGCGCTCAGGGCAGCTTGTACTGCAGCTTTATCAGCGCGTCGTGCAGCCGGTCGGGCAGCAGCGTCTTCATGGTTACCAGCGACTTGGCCAGCGGGCTGATCAGGTAGCGGGCCTTCGGGCGGCGCGCGCCGGCCGCGCGCTCGATCACCTTCGCCACGTCCTCGGCTCCGATCGACAGCTTGGCCAGCTGGCCGGAGTAGGCCCGTTCGAAGGATTGGGCGACCGCGTCCTTGTACCGCCGGTATGGGTCGGCCTCGCTGGCACCGGTACCGGCCTGATGCTGCATCGCCTGTTCGGACCAGGGCGTGCGCACCACACCGGGCTCGATCAGCACCACCTGCACCCCGAACGACTTCAACTCCATCCGCAGCGCGTCGCTGATGGCCTCCACCGCGTACTTGCTCGCGTGATAGAAACCGCCACCTGGCAAGGTGGTCCGCCCGCCCATCGACGAGACATTCAGGATCCGGCCAGTGCGGCGCTCGCGCATCGACGGCAACACCAGCTGGCTGAGCCGGACCAGGCCGAAGACGTTGGTGTCGAACTGCTTGCGCACCTCGTCGATGCCGACCTGCTCGATGGGGCCGTACAAGCCGTAGCCGGCGTTGTTGACCAGCACGTCGATGCCACCGTGCTCGTCCTGGATCTGGTGCACCGCGGCCAGCATCGATGCCTCGTCCTCGACGTCGAGTTGCAGGGTGCGGCAGCCGGCGGCGGCAAGTTCGGACAGCGTCTCCGGCCGGCGCGCCGTCGCGTAGACCAGGTACCCGGCCCGGTTGAGTTGCGCAGCGGCGGCCTTGCCGATACCCGAGGAACAGCCAGTGATCAGAACGACCTTGCCCATTCACATCTCCTTGGTTGGCAGCTCAGCGGTGCCGGGTGTTTCGGCCGGACCGGGATTCGGCGCGGACGGGTCTGAGCTGAGCTCCACCGGCCAGTGCTCGAGCCGCCAGGCGGCGTCCCAGAACAGCCACTCGTACTTGCCGGTCACCAGCACGTGCTCGGTGAACCGGCTCCGTTCGGGGCCTGACAGCTGCAGACCGAGCCGGTCGACGGTAGCCAGCACCCGTTCGACGGTCTGCTGGAACTCCGGGCCGCCGTAGGTGGCTATCCACTTCTGGTAGAGCGGGTTGGGCGAGGGCCGCTCGCGGGTTCTGGCCAGCAGCGCCTCGCCGACCTGGGCGTAGATCCAGTAGCAGGGCAGCACCACCGCGACCGCCTCGGCGAAGGAGCCTTGATAGGCGGTCCGCAGCAGATAGGAGGTGTAGGCGAGCGTCGTCGGCTGCACCTCGCCGGCTTGCCCGTTCAATTCGTTCGGCGCGCTCAGGCCGTTCGGCGCGTTCAGGTCGTTCGGCGCGTTCAGGTCGTTCGGCGCGTTCAGGTCGTTCGGCGCGTTCAGGTCGTTCGGCGTTTTCAGGCCGAAGGCTGCGATGAAGCCCTCGTGCAGGCTGCGCTCGACCGTGATCGCCTCGGCGGCGTCGGTGCAGAACTGGATGATCGAGTCGTCGTCGGTGGCCTTCGCCCCGGTGATCGCCAGCGCCCGGGCGTAGTCGCGCAGGTAGTGGGCGTCCTGCAGCACGTAGTGGACGAACACCTCGCTGGGCAGCGAGCCGTCGACCAGGCCGGCCAGGAACGGATGCGCCAGGATCGCGGAGTAGCAAGGGGTCAGTTCACGCCAGAGCTCGTCCCGGAAGCGGTCCACCCACGCCAGCCTAGTTGCCACACTGTCATCGCATCGATGGACAAACCGTGCGGTCTACTGCATCGTGGTTTACACAAATGCAGTCGTTGTACAACCGACCTTCTTGGCAGGGAGCTCCTCTTGGCAGCGCAGGACGACTACGACGTCATCGTCATCGGTTCCGGCTTCGGCGGCAGCGTGACCGCCTTGCGGCTCACCGAGAAGGGCTACCGGGTTGGCGTGCTCGAGGCGGGCCAGCGCTTCGACGAGCACAACACCCCGAAGACGTCCTGGGATCTGCGCAATTTCATCTGGGCCCCCAAGCTCGGCTGCAAGGGCCTGCAGCGGATTCACCTGCTCAAGGACGTGGTGATCCTGGCCGGGGCTGGGGTGGGCGGCGGTTCGCTGAACTACGCCAACACGTTGTACGAGCCGCCGGCCCCGTTCTTCGCCGACCCGCAGTGGGCGCACATCACCGACTGGCAGGCCGAGCTCGCGCCGTTCTACCGGCAGGCGAAGAAGATGCTCGGCGTGGTGATCAACCCGACGATGACGGCGTCGGATCGGGAGATGCAACGGGTGGCCGAGCAGTTCGGCAAGGGCCATACCTTCACCCTCACCCCGGTCGGGGTGTTCTTCGGACGCGACGGCGAGCAGGAGCCGGGCAAGACCGTGCCAGACCCGTTCTTCGGTGGGGTCGGCCCGGATCGCACCGGCTGCATCCAGTGCGGGTCGTGCATGACCGGTTGCCGGCACGGAGCCAAGAACACCCTGACCACGAACTACCTGGGGCTGGCCGAGCGGGCCGGGGCCCAGGTGCACCCGCTGACCACGGTGACCGGGCTGACCCCGCGACGCGGCGGCGGCTACCGGGTGAGCACCGTCCGGACCGGCAGCTGGACCAGCCGGGGCCGGCGAGACTTCACCGCGAAACACGTGGTGTTCTCGGCCGGGACGTACAACACTCAGAAGCTGCTGCACGAGCTGCGGGACGGCGCACTGCCCGGTATCTCGGCCCGGCTCGGTGAGCTGACCCGGACCAATTCCGAGGCGTTGCTCGGGGCGGTCAGCAAGGACAAACATGCCGACTACAGCCGTGGGGTGGCCATCACCTCGTCCTGGCATCCGGACGAGCACACCCATATCGAACCGGTGCGTTACGGCAAGGGCAGCAATGCGATGGGGCTGCTGACCACCGGTCTGACCGAGGGTGGTTCGCCGCGCAAGCGATTGCGCGAATGGCTGGGGGTCGCGGCGCGCAACCCGAAGCTGTTCTTCAAGACTGTCATCCCCCGGCACTGGTCGGAACGGATCATCATCCTGCTGGTGATGCAATCGTTGAACAACTCGATCACCGTGCTAGGCAAGAAAGGCTTGTTCGGACGGATGAAACTCACTTCCAAGCAGGGGGTGGGCGAGCCGAACCCGAGCTGGATCCCGGTGGCCAACAAGACGGCGAGGCAGTTGGCGGAGAACATCGGAGGGACGCCAGGTGGCACCTATGGGGATCTGTTCAACATCCCGATGACCGCGCATTTCATTGGTGGTTGCCCGATCGGTGACTCGGTCGAGACCGGGGTGATCGATCCGTACCATCGGCTGTACGGCTACGCGGGCTTGCATGTGGTGGACGGTTCGACGCTGTCGGCCAACCTCGGGGTGAACCCGTCGCTGTCGATCACCGCGCAGGCTGAGCGAGCGATGGCATTCTGGCCCAACCTGGGCGAGCCGGATCCCCGACCGGAGTTGGGACAGCCCTACGTTCGACTGTCACCCGTCGCTCCGGTCAACCCGGCGGTACCCGCGTCGGCCCCCGCGGCCTTGTCCCTGACCTAGCCGGCCGCACTGGCTGAGTGTGTCTGTGAGCGCGGGTTGGCTTTGCTTCGTGGAGTTTGCTTTGCTTCGTGGAGTTGGCTTTGCTTCGTGGGGTTGGCCTTCCTGGGTTTGGCCTTGCTTCGTGGGGTGGTCCGATCCGAAACTGGTAGGGCGTCTTTTACGTTTCGGATCGGACCACCCCACTACGCAGTGATTAGCCGGTCAGTTCGCCGCCGGGAGCATGCGTGCATGGGTGCCCTCAACCCGCCTGATCGAACTACCACACTGCGTGGTGATCAGCCGGGCTAGAAGGGCGGCTGGGTGGGGTCGGTTCGGTGGGTGAGTTGTCTGCTCCTTTGTTTCTGCGCTGCGGTGATGGCCTGTTCTGCGTTGGTGATTCTGGTGTGGTCGTTGGTTTCGGTGGCCTGCTGGAGTTCTTGTTGCCAGCGTTTCTCTAGTGCGGCGTAGGCAGTGTCTTCGTTGGCGTGGATCTCTTCCAGAGTTATCTGGCGTGGCGGTTCCGGCCGTGGTTCGCGGCCTGGTGTGGTCCAGCGTTCTGGTGGGTGGCTGGTGTGGTGGTGGCCGGTGTCGGTGGTCCAGGTGAAGGTTCCGTCGGGGTTTCTGGTGTAGTCCCAGTCGCTGTTGATCTTGCAGTTGTTGTGCCGCCTGCAGGCTAGTGCTGCGTTGCAGCGGCAGGTCTGGCCGCCTTGCAGGTAGGGGGTGATGTGTTCGTAGTGGCAGCGATAACCGGGTTGGTGACAGGTCGGGAAGCAGCACACGTCATCGCGGGCGTTCACGAAGTCGCGTAGGCGTTGGCTCGGTCGGTAGCGGTCTTGGCTGATGTCCAAGAGTTGTCCGGTGTTCGGGTCGGTGAGCAACCGTCGCCAGGTGCCCGATTGGTCGGCGGCGAGTCGTCGGGCGGTTTCTGCGGTGATCGGTCCGTAGCCGGTCAGATGGGCGGGTTGGTCATCCAGGCTGAGCAGGGTGTCTGCGGAGACGACGACGTGGATGGATGGTTTGCGGCCCTGCATGTCGGGTAACGCATCCTGCGGTAGGCCGGACAGCACCGCGTCCACCAGGAGGTCGGCGCGTTTCTGATCCATGGTGCGTGGGTCGTGTGCTGGTAGGAGGGTCGCGGCGGCGGTGAGCCGGGTGTAGATCAACTGTCCTTCCACCGCACCCACCAGGACAGGTAGCTGGACCATGCCGTCATCGCCCGGTTGGAACCCGACTTTGCGATCAGCCAACGCCCGTTGAT
>JALYVK010000051.1 GCA_030853265.1 Actinomycetota bacterium | reverse complement strand
GCGCACAGCCGGGCCGTGCTGCAGGCCCGGCCGGCGTTGCGCGAGCGCGCCAGGATGCTCGGCCTGCTGCCCTTCGACCACCCCGGTGCCGACGCTGTCAGCTCGGTGCTACAGGCCGAAAGCGGCATCGGGCTGCTCGACGCCGAGCAGCTGGACCGCGCGCTCGACGGCGTGCTGGCCGGCCCGGTCGGCGTCGAGTTCAGCGCCGGAGTGGTCGACCTCGATCGCTACGTCGCGCTGTGCCAGCGACTGGCTCCGCGCGCCCTGCTGAGCGAGCTGGACTCCGCCGGCGCCCCCGCGGAGTCTGATACCCCACTGCGCCGCGAGCTGGCCGGCCTGAGTGGCCAGCGTCGCGCCGATCGGGTGCTGAACCTGGTGCTGGCCACCGCCGGTTCGGTGCTCGGCCTGACCGCCCGCGAGGTGGACCCGGACGGTGGCTTCTTCGACCTGGGCATGGACTCGATCACCGCGCTGTCGCTGAAGACCCAGCTGGAGCTCGAGACCGGCACCGAGCTGCCCGCCACGCTCACCTTCGAACTGCCGACTCCGCGCAAGCTGGCCGGGCACCTGCTCGGACTGCTCGAGGCGGCATCAACCGGATCGGAGCCGGCCGCGAGTCCGCAAACCATGACGGCGCGGTCGGCAGCGGAGGCATACAACGCCTTCAAGGCCTCCGCTGCCGTTGCCCAGCCCGCTGCGGCAGATGGCCAGCCAGCCGGCACCGCCGACGATCCCGCCGAGGTGACCGACGAGGAGCTGCTGCGGCTGCTCTCGCAGGCCACCACGGCTGCCCGCGACTTGCTCCAGGAGGCCTCGCAATGGTGATGACCCACGACGCTCCGGCCGGTTCCCGATCGCAGCTGATCGAGGCTCTGCAGACCATCAACCTGCTGCAGGAGCAGCTGCGTACGGCGCGGCCGACCGGACAGGCTCGTGGCGCGGAGCCGGTCGCGATCGTCGGACAGTCGCTGCGGATGCCCGGCGGCGCGCAGGATCCCCAGTCCTGGTGGCCGCTGCTGCGCGATGGGGTCGATGCCACCTCGGAGTTCCCGGCCGAGCGCGGCGACGCCTCGGACTACCGGCATCCCGATCCCGATCACGCCGGCACCGCGCACGTGACCAGGGGCGGATTCCTCGGCAAGGTCGATGGATTCGATCCCGCGGTGTTCGGCATCTCGCCTCGCGAGGCGACCGGCATGGACCCGCAGCAGCGGATGGCGCTGGAACTGTGCTGGGAAGCGCTGGAGGACGCCGCGATCGCCCCGGACCAGTTGACCGATTCCGAGACCGGCGTGTTCATCGGCGTGAGCACCACCGATTACGTCCGGATGCGCCAGCGGATCGGCGACATCCGCGATATCGACGCCTACCAGCTGATCGGCGAACCGAGCTTCATCGCCGGCCGGATCTCGTTCACCTTCGGGTTGCAGGGACCGAGTTCGGTGGTCGACACCGCCTGCTCGTCCTCGCTGGTCGCGCTGCACCAGGCGGTCCGCTCGCTGCGGCTGGGTGAGACCGACCTTGCCCTGGCCGGCGGGGTGAACCTGCTACTGGACCCGTACGGCTTCGTGCTGATGAGCAAGTTCCGCGCGCTGGCACCGGACGGTCGCTGCAAGACCTTCGACGACTCGGCCGACGGCTACGCACGCGGTGAGGGCGGCGGGGTGGTCGTGCTGATGCGGCTGCGCGATGCCATTGCCCAGCGCCGGATCATCCACGGCGTGCTGGCCGGCACCTCGGTCAACCACGACGGCCGCAGCAGTGGCCTGACCGTCCCCAACGCCGAATCGCAGCAGAAGCTGATGCGCGCGGCCCTGGCCGACGCCGGCCTGGCGCCCGTCGAGATCGACTACGTCGAGGCCCACGGCACCGGCACCGCGCTCGGCGATCCCATCGAATTGCGTTCCATTCATGCGGTATACGGCGATCGGCCGGCCGACTCGCCGGTGATCGTCGGCTCGGTGAAGAGCAATATCGGCCACCTGGAGCCGGCCGCCGGCATCGCGGGGCTGGCCAAGGTGTTACTCGCGCTCGGCCACGAGCAGATCCCGCCGAACCTGCACCTGACCTCGGGCAACTCCAAGGTGGACTGGGATCGGCTGGCGGTCACCGTGCCGACCTCGTTGCGGCCA
Source organism: Actinomycetota bacterium (assembly GCA_030853265.1). Taxonomy (GTDB): domain Bacteria; phylum Actinomycetota; class Actinomycetes; order Mycobacteriales; family Jatrophihabitantaceae; genus Jatrophihabitans_A. Next base: position 26,467 of record JALYVK010000051.1, on the reverse strand, counting down.
TGGCCGCGGGCCGAGCGCCGCCGGATCGCCGCGATCAGCAGCTTCGGCGCCAGCGGCACGAACGCCCACGCGATCCTGGCTGAGCCACCGCTGCCTGAGCACCGTCCCGACCTGCCCGAACGGGCCGAGGCGATGGTGCTCTCGGCCCGCACGCCGAGCGCGCTGCGGGACCTCGCCGAGCGTTACCGGCAGCGACTGCAGGGCAGCGACACCGAGGTGGCCGACCTGTGCTGGACGAGCCAGCACGGCCGGGCCAGGCTCGAGTGCGGCCTGTCCGTGGTCGGCTCGACCGCCGCCGAGCTCGCGGCCGGGCTGGACGATCACCTGTCCAACACTGCCAATTCTCGGGTACACCCGGTCCGGCGCGGCAGCCACCACCAGCGGCGCAGCGCCTGGATGTTCACCGGTCAAGGTGCGCAGTACCCCCAGATGGGCGCCGGCCTGCTGAACCTGTCGGCCTTCGGCAGCGCCGTTCGTGAGTGCACCGAGCTGTTCGACCAGCACTTGGAGGTGCCGCTGGCCGAGGTGATCTGGGGTGCTCAGAGCGAGCGGATCAACGACACCGCCTACACCCAGCCCGCGCTGTTCACCATCGAATACGCAATGGCCCGATTGCTGATGAGCACCGGTCAGCAGCCTGCCGCGCTGGTCGGGCACTCGATCGGCGAGATCGCGGCGGCAACCATCGCGGGCGTGCTGAGCCTGCCCGATGCCACCAAGCTGGTCGCCGCCCGTGGCCGGCTGATGTCCGCGCTGCCGTCCGGCGGGGCGATGCTTGCGGTGTCGACCAGCGAGCAGCGACTGCACGAGGCGATCGGCGAGCTGCCGGCACAGGTGTCGCTGGCTGCGGTCAACAGCCCGTCCGATCTGGTGCTCTCCGGCGCGGCCGACCAGGTTGCCGAGCTGGCCACCGCGCTCAAGGCCGCCAAGATCCAGGTGACTCCGCTGGTGGTCTCGCACGCCTTCCACTCCACGCTGCTGGAGCCGATGCTGGCCGAATTCCAGGCCGAGCTGGCCGGCGTGCGGATGAATCCGCCGCAGCTGGCGCTGATCTCCAGCCTGACCGGACAGTGGTGGGACGACAGTTGCAACACCACCCAGTACTGGATCGACCAGGCACGGGGCACGGTCCGCTTCGGTGACGCCGTGCAGACCCTGGTCGCGGACGGCTGCGCGATCTTCGTCGAGGTCGGTCCGCATCCGGTGCTCAGCGGGCTCGGCCGGCGCGGGCTCTCGCTCGAAGCCGTCGAGGAGCAGCTCTGGGTCGCCCCGCTGCGGCGCAACGCCGATGACCGGGCCGAGACCATGGGCGCGCTGGCCCAGTTGTACCTGCGCGGGGTGGACCTGGACTGGTCGGTGGCCCACGCCGACGTCACGGTGCGCTACGCCAGCCTGCCGACCTACCCGTGGGAGCGCGAGCGCTACTGGTTCAAGCCCAGCGATTCCCCGGCCGCCAGCGGACCCAGCGAGGACGGGCTGGGCCGCCAGCTCGGCACCGCCACGCCGACCTGGCAGGACAGCCTGGCTGCCCCGCTGGCACCGTCGGCCGCGCTGGCCTGGCTGCTGGCCAGGGCACACGCCACCGCGGTCGGTGCGGGCCTGGCGGTCCGCGACCGGATCGACCTGAGCGACATCGAGCTTGCCGGTGCGCCGACCCAGGCCGCGGCCTACCCGTGCCTGATCCAATCCTCGGTCGAAGCATCCGGCGACGGCCACCGGATAGTGATCCGTACCGCGTCGCCGGAGCAGGCGGCCGCCGGAGCGCGGTGGCAGCTGGTCGGCTCCGCCCGGCTGGGCGACGGCGCGCCGGTCGGCCCCGAGCCGGGTCCGGACAGCGTCCGGACCGTCCTGCAGCTCGATGCCGACGAGCCGGAACTGGCAGCAACCTTCGAGGCAATCCTGGACGCCTGCGCCGCCCAGACCGGCCTACCGCAGCCGCTGACCCAGGTGGCCCGCTGCCGGCTGGCCGGCCTGGATCAGCTGACTGCCCTGCTCGCCGGGCGGCGTGCCGACGAAGCCCTGATCGACTGCCAGCTGCTGGCCGCCGACGGCGGCGAGCTCGGCCGGCTGAGCGGGGTCGGGACGGCCGAGCAGCTGCCCGCACCGGCCGCTCCGTGGTATCGCAGCGACGAACTGGTACTGGTGCCGGCCTGGCAGGAACTCACCGACCCAGCCGAGCCGCCGACGGCGCCCGACCCCGTGCTGCTGGCCGGCGGCCCGGACCTGCTGCGCACTGCGCTGGCCGAACAGATCGGTGCCCTGGGCGGCGCGGTCGAGCAGCTCACCGGCGCAGCCCTGCAGCGCCTGATCGATGCCGGCGAGGCTCCCGCTGCCGGACGGATCGTGCTGCTGGATGCGGCATACCTGCCCGAGGACGCATCCACCAGTGTCGAACTGCTCGCCGAACAGGCTTTGCCGATCGAGCAACTGGTACTGCAGGTCACTCGCTGGCTGGCCGCGCACGCCGACAGCGGTAGCCGGTTGAGCATCCTGACCCGCGGCGCGGTCCGGGTGGACACCGTGCAGCACCGGACGGCGCCAGCTGGCGCGCCGCTGTGGGGGCTGGGCCGGGTTCTCGCGGTCGAGCACCCAGCGCACTGGGGCGGCATCGTCGACCTGGACCCGGAGGTGGACACCGCAGACGCCGACCAGTGCGAGCAGGCGGCGGCCACCGTGGTGCGGGCGCTGCTGAGCAACGAGGTGGACGACCAGCAGGCCCAGCGTGGCACCCGCCGGTTCGGCGCCCGGGTCCGCCACAGCACGATCGTGGCGCAACCGAAGGGCACTTCTCTGCTTCGTGGGCCTGGAACAGTGCTGATCACCGGTGGTCTCGGCGGCATCGGGCTGGCACTGGCGCAGTGGTGCGCCCGGCGCGGCGTGGACCGACTGGTGCTGACCAGCCGCTCCCCCGAGCCGGCCGCGGACAGTGCCGAAGCAGCCCAGGACCGCTGGGTGCAGGTGCGCCGGCTGCGCGAGCGCGGGCTCGACCTGCGGGTCGAGGCGGTCGACGTCACCGATGCCCAGGCCACCGCGGAACTGGTGTCCCGGCTGGCCGCCGATACCGAATTGCCGCTGCGTGGCGTGGTGCACGCGGCCGGGCTGTCCGAGCCGCAGTTCGTGGTGGACGCCGAGGCCGCGGCCTACCGGCGGGTCTGGGCGCCCAAGGTGCTCGGCGGCTGGGCGTTGCACGAGGCAACCCGCGAGCTCGAGCTGGATCTGTTCGTGTTGTTCAGCTCGATCGCGTCCAGCTGGGGTTCCCAGCACCTGGCCAGCTACGCCGCCGGTAACGCCTTCCTGGACGCCCTCGCCGACACCCGCTCGGCGGCCGGCCTGCCGGTCACGACGGTGGCCTGGGGGCCGTGGGAGTTGCCGTCCAGCCTGTTCGGCCAAGAGGTGCTGGACTTCCTGCAGTCGGTCGGGCTGCGTCAGCTCGCAGCTGACCAGTGCCTAAACCTGCTCGGCGGCGCGATCGCCTCCGGCCGGGCCCACCAGATCGTCTGCGCGGCCGACTGGACGCGCTACCGGCCGGTGATGGAAGCCAGGACCCCTCGTCCGATCTTGCACGACATAGTCGTGGACGACCCGGCCGCCGACGCGACCGATTCGGCCGGCCTGGCCGCGCTGATCGCGGCTGGCGAGCGGGGTGGCCCGGCCGCCCAGCAGGCGGTGCTGACCGAGCTGGTCGGCGCGATCGTGGCCAGTGCGCTGGGCGTTCCAGCCGATTCGATCGCGGCCGAGACCGACGTCTTCACCCTCGGCCTGGACTCGATCATGGTGATGGAGGTGGCCACCGGGTGCCGTCGCCAGCTCGGGCTGCCGGTCGCGCCCAGTGCCCTGTTCGAGCGCAGCACGCTGGCCGAGTGGGCGCAGTACCTGTTTGGTTTGATGGACGAATCCGCCCTGGACGCCGACGCCGAGGGTGGCACGGACGACGCCGAGTCTGCCTCCCACCTCAAGGATCGCAGCCAGCTACCGGCCGATATCCAGCTCGGCGCACCGGCCCGCGGCGGTCTGGGTGCCAGGGTGCTGCTGACCGGGGCGACCGGTTTCGTGGGCGCGTACCTGTTGCGTGAGCTGCTGGCCGACGATCCGCTCCGGACGGTGGACTGCCTGGTCCGGGGCGGGGATCAGGCCGCTGCACTGAGCCGGATCCTGGACAACGCCGGCAAGTACTTCGACGCCGGGACGCTCGACCCGGCCCGGATCAAGGTGGTGTCCGGTGACCTGGCCGCGCCGGGTCTCGGCCTGGCGGCCGGCGAGCGCGAGCGCCTGCTGGGCGAGACCGATTCGATCGTGCACAACGGGGCCTGGGTGCACTTCGCCCACACCTATGACCAGCTCGCCCCGGCCAACGTCGACGGAACCGTGGAGCTGATCCGGCTCTCGGCCGCGGCGGGAATACCGCTGCACCACGTTTCCACCTACGGGATCTGGGGATTGCCCACCGATGGCCGGGACCGGGTGCTGGAGGGAGAGTCGATTCTTACCTCCGGACGACTGGTCACCGGCTACGTCCAGACGAAGTGGGGTGCCGAGCATGTCGTGCGCCAGGCTGGCGAGCGCGGCATCCCGGTGACCAGCTACCGGCTCGGCCGGGTGCTCGGCGACTCCGAAACCGGTGCCGCGCTGACCACCCACTTCACCTGCCGGGTGATCAAGAGCTGCATCCAACTGGGGGTGGCGCCGGAGCTGGACATCACCGTCGAGATGACGCCGGTCGACTATGTTGCCCGCTCCCTGGTCACCATCGCCGGGCAGCCGTCCAGCGCCGGCGCGTACCACCTGGTGAATCCGGTGCACCTGCCGTTTGCCGAGCTGGTGCAGACGATTCGCGATCGTGGTTGGCCGGTGCGGACCATTCCCGCACAGGACTGGTGGGACCGCCTGGTCCAGACCCAGGGTCGCGAACCGAACGACCTGCACTCGGTGATGCCCACCGTGCAGGAGCTGATCCTCGGCGGCGAGCGTGCCGTGGACTACGACACCGAGCGCACCGACAAGGCGCTGAGCGGCACGGGGGTCAGTTGCCCGCCGCTGGACCGGACCCTGCTGGACCGATATTTCGACTACTTCCTGGCCTGCGGCTATCTGACGCTCACGGGCTGAAGCGAACAGCTATCTACGGCAAGCACAAGCCCATCCGAGTCGGCATCCGCCGACAGCCACCTGAGTGGAGTGAAGTTCATGACCGACTACGAGAGCCTAGACATCGCACCGAAGACCACCGCGCCGCCCGGCCCGCGACCTGACATCGACGTGATCGTGCTTGGCTCCGGCCTGGCCGGCTCGGCAATGGCCGCCGTGCTCGCCGAGGGCGGTGCCAAGGTGCTGATCCTGGATGCCGGCTCGCACCCCCGGTTCGCCATCGGCGAATCGACCATCCCGTACACCTCGATGCTGATGCGCCTGGTCGCCGAGCGATACAACGTCCCGGAGCTGAAGCACCTCACGACCTTCGACAATGTTCAGGAGCGGATCTCCTCTTCCTCGGGGGTCAAGCGGAACTTCGGCTTCCTCTATCACCGCGAGGGCCAGCCGCAGCGCTTCGAGGAGGCGCACGAGTTCCCGATCCCGAAGATCACCCATACCGAGAACCACTTCTTCCGCCAGGACGTCGACGCCTGGGCGGTGCAGGTCGCGGTCAAGCACGGTGCGACGCTCCGCCAGCACGTCCGGATCGACGACATCGACATCGATGACAACGGGGTGACCGTCCGCGACAGCACCGGCAAGGAATGGCGAGCACGGTACGTGGTGGACGCCTCCGGCTTCCGCTCGCCGATCGCCGGCAAGTTCAACCTGCGCGAGGAGCCGACCCGGCTGCGCCACCAGTCCCGTTCGCTGTTCACCCACATGGTCGATGTCGCTCCGTATGAGGACACGGTGCCGCCGGGCGCGCACGGCAACCCGACCAAGTGGAGCCAGGGCACCCTGCACCACCTGTTCGAGGGCGGCTGGGCCTGGGTGATCCCGTTCAACAACCACGCGCGGGCCACCAACCCACTGATCAGCGTCGGGCTCAACCTCGACCCGCGGATCCACCCGAAGCCCGACTGCAGCCCGAGCGAGGAATTCCAGTCCTTCGTCGACCGGTTCCCCGACATCCGGGCACAGTTCGCCAAGGCCAAGTCGACCCGCGAGTGGGTGTCCACCGGCCGGGTGCAGTACTCCTCCAAGCAGACCGTCGGCTACCGCTGGTGCATGACCTCGCACGCGGCGGGCTTCGTCGACGCGCTGTTCTCGCGTGGCCTGTCGAACTCCTTCGAGATCATCAACGCACTGGGCTTCCGGCTGCTGGACGCGCTCAAGGACGACGACTTCGATCCGCAGCGGTTCAGCTACGTCCAGAGCCTGGAGCAGAATCAGCTGGACTTCAATGACAACCTGGTCGCCAACGCCTACACCTCCTTCGGTGACTATGACCTGTGGGACGCCTGGTTCCGGGTCTGGTCGGCGGGCCAGATCCTGGCCACCTTCGAGATCAACCGGGCGTACGCGAAGTTCCTGGATTCGCACGACACCCGCGACCTCAAGCACTTGGAGACGCTGGCCCCGTACGGCTCCATCCCGGACTACGCACCGGCCCGGCAGCTGATGGCCGAGGTAAGCGAGCAGTGCAAGGGCGTGAACGCCGGCACCAACACCTCGCAGCAGGCGGCCCGCGCGATCATGGCCGAGCTGGCCGCGTCGGACTTCATCCCACCGGCGTTCGGCCTGACCAATCCTGACAATCGCTGGTTCAACGCGACCTTCCCGAAGGTACTGAAGACGCTGCGCTGGGCCAAGACCGAGGCGCCCGACCCGATCGGCGACCTGGTCTATGAAGGGCTGACGCTGTTCATCAAGAAGCGGCTCTCGCGCGATGAGTTCAACCTCTCTGCCGAGGTCAAGCACTGGGCTGCCGAGCAGCCATTCATCGGTCGCCGGCTGCGCGTCCCGGTCCCCCGTTAATCCGAGCACAGGGAGAAGAACATGGCTAGCAAGAACGAACCCGTCTACGACGTCGCCATCCTGGGCTCCGGGCTGGCAGGCTCGATGCTCGGTGCGGTACTCGCCCGCAGTGGGGTCCGGGTGGCGCTGATCGACGCCGGACAGCACCCGAAGTTCGCCATCGGCGAGTCGACCATCCCGTACACGCTGGTGGCTTTGCGTACCATTGCCGAGCGCTACGACGTCCCCGAGATCAAGACCCTGGCGACTTTCACCAACTGCACCAAGGTGATAGGGCCGTCCTTCGGGATCAAGAAGAATTTCGGCTTCCTGTTGCATCACGAGGGCAAGAAGCAGGATCCCCAGGAAGTCAACATGTTCGGTACCCCCGGGCTGCTGCACGAGGCAAGCCACCTGTACCGGCAGGACACCGATGCCTACCTCTTCGCCGCCGCGGTGAAATACGGCTGCACGCCGATCCAGAACCGGCTGGTAGACAACCTCGAGTTCGATGACGACGGCGTGACCGTGCATGCCGGCAGCACCCAGGTCAGGGCGCGTTACGTCGTGGATGCCAGTGGATTCCGGTCCCCGATCGCCGAGAAGTTCGACCTGCGCGAGAGCCCGAGCCGACTCAAGCACCACTCCCGCTCGCTGTGGAACCACATGATCGGGGTGCCGCGCACCGACGACCTGTTCGACCCGGCGCCCGAGGACACCCCGCCGACGCCGTGGTATTCCGGCACCGTGCATCACATGTTCGAACGTGGCTGGTTCTGGGTTATCGGCTTCGACAACCACAAAGACTCTCGCAATCCGCTGTGCAGCGTGGGCCTGACGATGGACGAGCGCCGCTATCCCAAGGTCGAGGGCGAGACCCCGGCCGAGGAGTTCGAGCGCTACGCCGCGAAGTTCCCCGACGTCAAGCGCCAGTACGCCGGAGCGCAGCCGATGCGCGAGTGGGTATCGACCGGGCGCCTGCAGTACTCCTCGAAGCAGACCGTCGGCGATCGCTGGTGCCTGCTGGCTCACGCCGCGGGCTTCATCGACCCGCTGTTCTCGCGCGGGCTGTCCAACACTGCGGAGTCGATCAACGCGTTGGCCTGGCGGCTCATCGACGCGGTCAAGGACGACGATTTCTCGGCCGAGCGATTCGAGTACATTGATCGGTTGCAGCAGGGTTTGCTCGACTACAACGATGCGTTGGTCAACGCGGCGTTCATCTCCTTCGCCGACTACGACCTGTGGACCGCGGTCTTCCGGATCTGGGCGTGGGGTTCCAACGCCGGCACCTTCCGGCTGCAGAGCGCGATCACCAAGTACTTCGAGGACGGCAATGACCAGCATTTCAAGGACATAGAAGAGTCGGACGCGCTCGGCCTGTACTGGCCCGATCATGCCGGCTTCAAGAAGCTGTTCGACGAGATGGTCACCCAGCTGGACGCGGTCGAGGCGGGCACCACCACGCCGCGGGCCGCCGCCGACGCCCTCTACACGATGCTGGTCGAGGCCGACTACGTCCCCGATCACTTCGGTTTCGCCGATCGCACCAGGCGATTCTTGAGCCCGTCGCGCAAGACGTTGCTCAAGACCGCCCGGTGGGCGCTGACGAAAGCCGACCCGGACGTGCGCAGACTGATGCTCAGCAGTGGACGGCAAGCCATCAAGTACAAGCTGCGCGGACAGCGAATCTTCTGATGACGACGACCCAATATCACAAGGTGGTGTGGGCCGATGACCGGCTGCCGGAGCAGAAGCCGGACATCCGGCTGACCGGCTCGGGGATAGCGGTAGACCTGCTCGGTGCGATCCTGGCCCGAGGCGGCCTGCGGGTGCGGATCAGTCCACCGGCCGGCCCGGTCGCCGCCGAACCGGTCGGGGTGAACACGGTGCCCTACACCGCCGAGTTGCTCTACCTGCTCGCCGACCGGTTCCGGGTTCCCGAGATCGCCGACCTGGCGATGTTCGGCCGGCTGCCCGAATGGCTCAAGCGCACCAGCGGGATCAAGCAGAGTCTCGGCTTCGTCTATCACCGAGCCCGCACGGCGCACGACCGGCAGCAGAACGTCCAGTTCAGCGTGCCAGGAGAGCACGCCGAGTGGCACGCGTACCTACCCGAGGTGGGCGGGCATACCCGCCTGGTGGCCGAGCAGTACGGCGTGCGCTACGCCCCGGCGGCTGAGGTTGAGGATGCCGGCGACGAGGGTGGCCTCGGCCTGGCATGCGCTGGCAATCCCGCCGGGGTGCCGGCCGGCCGCGAGATCGGCGGCGTGGCCTACTTCGACGGAGTGAGCGCCTTCGAGCAGCTGCGCCCACCGCGCGATGGCGGCTATACCGAGCCCTGGAGCGAGGGAAGCGTGACGCATGGCTTCCGGGGAGGCTGGGTGCACCTGGCTGCGTTCGGCAACCACCCGGCCGCGCGCAACCACGGCTGCGCGGTCTCGCTACGGTTGGAAGCCGGACACCCGGACGCCGGCGCGGACCTGGATGAGGTCCTGGCTAAGCTGGCCCGGCGCTATCCCGATATCGGCCTACAGCTTGACGGCGGGCAGCGGATCGGCCAGTGGGCGCACACCGATGCCGACGCTCAGCGAACCGGCGAGCCGGTGCTGGCACTGGACCTGAGCCGCGGCGAGGCACTGTTCGGCCAGGACTTCACCCTCGCGCTTGAGCTGGTGCACGCGGCCGGTGCGATCCTGCTCGAACCGGGTGCACTGGCAAGCGCGGAGTCCGCCGATGCGGCGGTGCAGGCGATCGGCCGGTTCCAGCGTTCGCTGTTGGAGACCCATGACCGCGTCACTGCCGCGGCGCTGGTCGCGACCAGGAGCTTCGCCTCGTGGGATGCCTTCCTTCGCACCTGGTTGCTGTGGAGCATCAGCTCGGCGCTGGCGCTGAAGAAGGTCAGGGTTGACGCGGTCCGCAGCGGAAACTGGCAGCCGGCATCGAAGTTCGACCGCGGGGTCGGGTGGTTCGACCTCGCGCCGGGCATCTGGGACATCGTCTCGCGCTCGATGAGGACGATCGAAACCATCCAGAACGCCGGGGTGCAGCCCACGGTTGCGGCCGGCCGGGTATTTTCGCTCCTGTCCCGGCGGCGCGTCATCCCACCGCTGTACAAGTTCGGCCGGCCCGAGGCACGGCGCTACCAGCTGAACTTGGCGACCAGGCTGAAACTCCTCGCCTGGACGTTCACCGTTGCGCCGAAGGCATATCGAGGGATGCTCACTGCCGACAACATCACCGCGATCCCGAACGAAGAGGCCGAGCGAGTGCAGTAGCGACCGGCCGCTCGGCAGGGCAGCTGGCGGGCCGCAAACGAAAACGAATGTTCGTGTTGACGTTCATATCCCTCGTATAGCAAGCTGAGGTTATAAGAGAACGATCATTCGCCTTTAGGAGCATCGACTGTGAGCAATCCCCTGGCAGCCCACCCGCCGTGGCGGCAGCTACTGATCGTTGCAGTGCTGCTGCCCGGCATAGTCGTCCTAGCTGTCCTCGCGTTCGCGTGGCCCGCGGCGCGCATTGCGCCACGGGATCTGCCCGTCGGGATTGTGGGAACGACGCCTGCCAGCCAACAAGTCGTGCAAGCGCTCGGCAAGGCTGAACCCGGTGGCTTCGACTTTCACCTGTACGCAACCGAGGCCGCAGCGCGCGCCGCGATCCAGGATCGGGGCGTCTACGGCGCCTTCGTTGTGACGAGCAGTGACATCACGGTGCTGGAAGCGAGCGCGGCGTCTCCGACCGTTGCCCAGCTGCTGAGTTCGGTGGGTCAGCAGTTGGCCGCCGAGGCCAGCCAGCACGCAGCCGCTGGCTCGGCCAACGCCGCGGTTGCGGTGAAGTCGGTGGACGTGGTCCCCACTTCCGCCGGCGACCCGCGCGGCATGGTTCTGAGTTCCTCGCTGCTTCCGCTCACCATCTGCAGCATCATCATTGCCTCAGTCATCGGGTTGGTCGTCGGGTTCCGCCCAGCCTGGCGGCAAGTCATGGCACTTACTACGGTGTCCGCGGTCGCCGGCCTGGGCGCGTTCCTGATTGCCCAGAGCGTCCTCGGTGCGCTGCCTCACCAACACATCGCGACCTGGGCGTCCCTCGCCTTGACCATCCTGGCCATCAGCAGCACCAGCGCAGGATTCATTGCCCTGATCGGCCCGGCCGGCTTCGGACTGGGCGCTGTCCTCATGGTGTTCGTGGGAAACCCATTTTCTGGCGTCACCTCCGCACCGCAGCTGCTGCCCGACTGGGTCGACCATCTCGGGCAGTGGCTCCCGCCGGGGGCTGGCGCAAACTTGCTACGCAGCACCGCCTACTTCGACGGCAACGGTGCCGCCGGCCACCTCGTCGTGCTTATCCTGTGGACTGTTTTCGGCCTAGGCGCGGTTACGATCGGCCATCATTCTTCGGACCGATTTGCGGCACACCCCAGCCGGACCGCGGCGCACCATCCCGCTCATGAGGCTGCCGACCACGATGCACTGGAACCCAGTTTCACAGGCAGGGTTGGCTGAACCCCTGTCCTCGGTAACTGCTCCCGCGGGCTTATTTCACCCAGGCCATAGGGTTGCGACGGCTGCTGGCACGTCGGCCAGGTCGTCCGGGCCGAACAAGGCCAGCTGCAGAATGAACCCCGGAATAATCGAGATGAACAGGCTCGCTAGCGCCTCAGCCGAGGCATTCGCTGGAAGGTCGCCATCAGCCTGGTAGCCGCGGACGACCTCGGCAAGATCGGTCCGCATCTGCACGACCGCCGCGTTGAAACGCTGCGCGAGAGCGGGACTCCGGACGGCCTCGGACCACACGAGCACCGACATCGGTCCCAGCTGGGTCTCGTCATTCTTTTTCTGGACGAGTTCGAGCACGTCCGCCAGGGCGCCGCCAAGTCCACGATCATGCCCCTTGGTGGTCAGAGCGTGAATCACGGCCAGCACATCGCGCAGGTTCTCTTCGGCAATGGCCAGCACCATGTCTTCTTTGCTCGCGAAGTAGCGATACACCGCCCCGGAGGAGAGTCCGGCCTCCGCGAAGAGGTCCTGCATCGAGGTCTGGTGAAACCCAGAACGAAGGAAACAACGCCGTGCCGCGCCCAGAATCTGTTCACGGCGCGCGTCTCGGTACTCCTGAGATACCTTCGGCATGCCGCTACCGTACAACAAAACGAATGTTCGTCTTGCAGGCTTGCGGTCACGACCGGCGCCCGCGAATCCGGGCGAAAGTCGGAGCGACTCGTCGGAGACCGGGATCGCTCGTCCTGGCAGGTCAGCGGCTCTCTCACTTCGAGGAACGGATCGCCGGGAGTGCTACCGTGAGAATGACTGGCGACGCTGCCTTCAGACAAAGAGGGTTCTTGGCGTTCTCGGGTAGAGAACGCTCATTTGTCTGAGAGGCTTTGATGCCGTACCGCGATTTAACGGCCGATTTCGTCACGACCGCGCGACTCCTCGCCTCCCGACCGACACTGGCCAGCACGCTCGAGGGCATCGTCACGTACGCGGTGCAGAATATTGACGAAGCCGAGCACGCCTCGATCACCGTTCGGCGCGCCAACAGCGGCTACCGGACACTTGCCGCCACCGGCGAGCTGGCGTTGCAGGTAGACAACATTCAGTACGAAGCCAACGAAGGTCCCTGCGTGGACGCGCTACGCGAGCATCACGTGTTCCGCTCCGACGATCTTGCCACCGACGATCGCTGGCCGATCTTCGGAGCCCGCGCGACAAAGCTCACCGACGTGGTCAGCATGATGTCGCACCGGCTGTTCCTGGAAGAGGACGACGCTCTCGGATCGTTGAACCTCTATTCTCGCGAACGAGCAGCGTTTGCCTCCCTCAGCCTGGATACCCTGAATAGCCTCGCGACACTCAGCGCCATCGCTTTCGCGAAAGCCAGCGCAGAACACGACAGCCAGAACCTGCGACAGGCCTTGGAAACGAACCGCACAATTGGCATGGCCCTGGGAATACTGATGATTACCTATAAAATTCCCCGAGACGAAGCCTTCGACATGCTCCGAGTGGTCAGCCAACGTACCCACCGAAAACTGAACGATATAGCCACCGAACTCGCCGACACCGGCGAACTCACCCTCCGGCCCTAACCGAAGGCCCCGCAATCCCCCTTACGAACCGCACCCCTATTCACTGACCTTTCTCGGTCGGTGTCGAGGGTCAGTTAGAGCTGTAGATGCAGTCGGAGCGCTCGATCGAGTTCTTCCATCAGCGGTGCAGGCAGTCGCCCGAGAACCGGGCCCAGCCGTTGGATCGCGACGGAGCGCACCAGAACCTCCGGACACGCCGGTGCGATTCAGCGGAAAGAATTGCGGATCAGATCGAAATGCAGATCTGCACGATCGCGGCCGGCCACACGTTCGACACCACCTCGAGCAGGCCTGTGAGCCTTCACTGAATCGCACGGCGTGTCCGAAGGCCACCTTATCTGCGACCACCCCGCCGTTTGAAGATTGCACCCGCCAGTGGATAGATTATCGCGCCCCCGATCATGAAAGCTGGAATCGCCACGAAAAAGCTGGTGCTTAAGACGAGTGCGTAGACGACGCCTACGAGGAGTCCCCAGGCGAGGCCTACCAGTAGGAGGGTGCGTTGACTCTTTGTTCGGAATAGGTTGGATCGACTCATCAGTAGGCAAGTCCTGAGTTGAAGAAAACTATAAGGCCACCGATGAGCGCGCCACCGACCAGTCCGACGCCTACAGCGTCGGTCTGAACAGCGAATAAAACCGATATGTTCATCTCAAGGTGGTCAGGGATGGGGGCTGGCTGGGTGGGCTTTGTGAGGGCGGAGCTCGGGCTGCGCAACCAAGCTGTGTGGTTAAGGCGCTCCCATCCCGCGCACTTAGAGACCGTCCTTGCTCCTACCTATGGCGTTTACCGCTGGCGGCGAATGGACGTATAGATCACGAAAGAACAGACCAGAACCCCTAAAATGGCGGCGTACAGCGGTGGGAACTTAAACACAACTATGGTAAGAACGGACCATATTGCGAAGCCCCCCAGCGCTGCCACAACCAGCCTGAACCGACTGACACGCGGAGGCATCACCCACCACCTGGCCCATTGTAGTTCGTGGCGTAGCAACAACGCCGTATAAGAATCCGGAGATATACGCACTATCACCACCCGTAACCACGATCGACACTTACGTGCTCGTGAGGCCGATCAAAGGCTCACTTATCGTCGGTAAAGGTGTCCTTTGCTTTACGGCCGATAACACGTACGGCAGCCACAATACCTATGATAATCAAGGCCAAGATGATCAGTATAATAATTAATGCCGGTATGCCCGTCAATGTCGCGGTCGCAGCATTTGCCACAGAATGTGCCCCCTTAGTAAATTGACTCCAAGCATAGCCTTAGGTGGACTTTGCCTCATGGTCTATCCGTAGAGCGCCCTCGTTCGCGAACTCTGACAATCTGCCAAAGGACTCCAAGAAAAAGGAGCGCGATTCCGAATCCCACTCGCACGTAGTTCGTCGTTGGAGTGAATGCAAGAGCCAATTCGAGTATGCCCAGCAGAATCCAGACGAAACCAAACCACATGCGTATCCCTCTACGCCAGGACTTCACGCGACTCATCGGCACGCCAATCGGTTCCAATCTAGCCGGCGCGCCACCTGTCTGGTAGCGATGCTCACCATCCGAATGTGACACATCCATCGTACGGCGACGCCTTCGCAGACGCGGCGTACGAGACTGGCCTGCGGGCTCACGCCGAGTCGACTCAAGACGACTATGTCGCGATCCAGTTCTCGATTGATGAGTCGGGCATTCCGATCTACACGTGGACGAAGAGGACTGCCCCGAGTTCTATAGGCTCTCGGTTGTGTTGATCAGGGCGCGGTCATGGGGCTAGTCGTGCCGCAGTTCGAACTCTGCTGAGGTTGAGTGAGCCAAGAGCTGGGCTAGCTGTTCTGCCCGTGAGGTTGGCGACGCGGCTGTCCAAGATCCTTAGTACACCCCAGTGGTGGGGCTGCACGTCCATGACAGCCCAGCCGAACTGCTCAGCGCCTGCTCCGTTCCGTCAGGGTCCGAAACACGATCACGACAACGACCGCCAATCCGGGCAGGCCGAGCAGGAGGCCGATAGAGCGAAACCCGGCCAGATCGAAGGCGAAGCCGACGAAGAGAAGCACGAGCCCTACAGCCCAAACAGCTCTTTCCCTTGGAGGTCGACTTGTCAAGAGAATTGGATTTCGAGTGAGTCGGGGATCCGGACCATCGTCGGATCCGGGGCTCTTTGGTCTGGTCACTGGAACTCCGGTCTAGGTCTGGGTGAGCCTGTGCGACAAGAAATTTATACGGGTGGAACACCCGCTTCCGAGATCAATATGCCGTACGCAGATCCGTACACAGCACCAACCGCACAGCCACCAAGCGTCCCGAACGCCGGAACGACGGACCCCACCGTCGCACCGTAAGCACATCCCACGGCTGCTCCCACGCCGGCGCCGATGAGGTCAGAACCAAATTGCGATAGTTCTCCTAACAAATCCCGCCCGCTGGGGTCGGTGTTGTTGATGGGGTTGTTGCCGGCGTAGCCGTAGAGGTTGGGTCCTTGCCCGGCGGGGTCTTGTTGGGTGAAGCGGCCGATTGCGGGGTCGTAGTAGCGGGCGCCGTAGTGGTAGAGGCCGGTGGTGTCCTTGTAGCCGCTGGCGTACTGGAACGGGTTGGTCAGCGTGCCGGTGTTGGTTCGGGTTCTGCCGTACGGGTCATAGCTGTAGGTGTTGGCGACGGTGCCGCTGGAGTCGATGAGGGCGGTGACGTTGGAGCGTCCGTCGAAGATGTAGTAGTAGTGGCTGCTGCCGCTGATTTCGGAGATCAGGGTGCTCTTGACGTCGCGGATCCAGTTCAAGCCCGGGCTGGTTTGGCTGGCCAGTCCTTCGGGTCCGTTCTGGAAGGTGGTACTGCCGGAGCTGACCCGCTCGTCGTTGCTCAGGCCGGCGTAGCTCAGTGACGTCGCGGCACCGCCAGTGGTGAGTGAGGTCAGTTGGTTGGACGGGGTGTAGACCTCGGCAGTACGCGGCACAGTGCTGTTGCCTGCGGTTTCGTTGCCGTTGGCGTCATAGGACCAGCCGGTCGATGAGCCGTTGAGTGCGGTGAGGGCGTTGGCAGCGTTGTAGGTGTAGCTGGTTGTCGGGCTGGTGGTGCAGACGGCGCCAGCGCTGGTCGCCGTCGATTGACCGGTGCGGTTGCCGGCGTTGTCGTAGCAGTAGGTCCAGGCCGCGGCGGTGGTGGCACCGTTCTTCTCCACCGCCGAAGTCAGTTGGTTTCGGGCGTCATAGCCGTAGGTGGTGACCAGCCCCGCGGTGTCGGTGCGGGTTTGCGTCAGCTCGCTGTCGCTGCCGGTCTTGGAGTAGGTGTACTTGTAGTCAGCGATCGTGGTGGTGCTGTGGACCGTCTTGACCTCGGTGGGCCGGTTGGAGTTGTCCAGGGTGCTGGTCATTACCGTGTTGCCGGGGTAGGTGGTGGTGAGCCGGTTGCCGTTGTTGTCATTGGTGAACGTTGTGCACAGGCTGACCGTCCCGGTGCAGGAACCGCCTGGTTCGGCCAGCGAGGTTAGCTGGTTGGCGGCGTTGTAGCCGTAGTTGGTGGTGCCGGCTGAGTCGGTGTTGGTGACAACGTTGCCGGCCGGGTCATAGGTCTGGGACAGGTTCGCCAGCGACGGCAACTGCTTGTTGGTCTGCCGGTTGCGCGCGTCATAGGTGTAGGTCGTGGTGCCGGTCGCGTCGTGCTGGGTGAGCAGGTTTCCGCTGTTGTCGTAGGAGAAACCGACGCAGGTGCCGGCGGTGTAGGTGCAGGTCGTGGCGCCGCCGGTGAGTTCCTGGGTGATCCGGTCGTCCCCGTCATAGGAGTAGGTCGTCTTCTGGCTCTTGCCGTCGGTGATCGTGGCCAGCCGGCCCAGCCCGTCAAAGGTTTGGCTGATCGCACCCAGCGGCGACGGTGGGGTGATCGTGGTCAAGTTGCCTGAGCTGTCGTAGTGGTAGCTGGTGGTGTGGGTATTGCCGTCCACCGACGTGCACATCTGCCCGACCTTGCCACCACAGGTCGGCGTAGCCGGGTTGTAGGTGTAGGACAGCGTCGCACCGGTAGTGACGTTCTTCGACTGGGTCAGGTTGCCCGGCGAATCGTAGGTTCCGGTGCTCTTGTTGCCCTGCGCATCGGTCGAACACTTGGGCAGGTACGGATGCGTGCTGTCCGTCGTGGAACAGTTCGCCGAGGCGGCGTAGTAGGCGTTCTGCGTTGCACCGGTCGGGATCTGGGCGCTGGACGGGTTGTTCAACGCGTCATAGCCGAACGTGGTGACGTTGCCGGTGCCATTGGCATCGGTTGAGGTCTGCACGTCCGAGTTCGAGGTGTACTTGGCAGAACGGGAGTGCCCGAGCGCGTCGGTGGTCTTGGTGACCTGCCCGGCGTAGGCCAGCTGGTAGGTCGTGGCATTCGAGTTCGGGTCCGTGGAGGTGGTCTGCTGCCAGTACGTACTCCCCGCCGCCGGGTAGGCGTAGGCGTAGGTCTGGGTGTTCGGGCTGGCCTGTGGGTAGGTGATGGTCTTGACCTGGTCGCTGTCATAGGCGAAGTAGGTCTCGTTGCTGTCCGGGTCGATCACCCCGTTCAGCAACGGGGTGCCACCGGTCCGATCGTATTGCAGCGTATTGCCCGCACCGTCGACCACATGATCCAACCAGTCATAGAAGGTCTGGGTGTAGCTGACCGAGCGGGCGGAGGGGTCGGTGATCGCGGTGATGAACCCACCCGTCACCGTCACCGCATAACTGCGCCCGGCCGTGTCGGTGATCGAGGACGGCTGCCCACCCGTCCAACCGAAACTGATCGTGTTCCCATTACGGTCCGCATCGGCAGTGAGTTGACCGGCGGAGTTGAACGTCAACTTCTCCGAACTGGAATTCATACTCAACGTGTACCCGCTGCCCGCGGTGGCCAGGATCGCATCCGCACCCGGCGGGGTCGTGAACGTGCTGCCGGTCTTGTGGAAATACAGCAGATCAGCCTTGCCCCGCACCCCGCTCAGCACGATCGAGCCGTCCGGCAGCGCCGACCACCACGTGTCGAAACCATTCGTCAACTCACTGGAATAGGCCACCCAGCCCTTGTAGCCCTCCTGGGTGTTCTCCAACCGGGTGATCGACAGCGGGAGACCCGGTCCGGCGACCGACAGGTCGGTGGAGGCGATGACGATGTTGCCGTTGTCGACGTTCACCCCATAAGTGGTACGGGAATCCACCGAATGGGTCTCGAACGTCGCCGCTTTCGGGGTGCCCAACTGGCCCCAGTCGAAGAGGTAACCGTCGTTGTAGACCGTGCCGGCATCATCGGTACCGCCCCAGCCCAGGATCTGACCGTGACCGCCGGCCGCGGTCACGAACAGCCCATCCGACCGCCAACCCGGCGCGTTCGGCGCGTCACCCTGCTCCCAGTCGGTACCGTTCCACAACCACTGATCGTCATAGGTTTGCGTAGCGTCATCGCCGCCGGAGAACACCACCCGGCCCAGTGCCGAGTCATAGGCCATCCCCTGACCGGCCCGCAACCCCGGATAGTGGGCCGGACTGGCCTGGGTCCAACCGCTGCCGCTGAAAAGCCAGGTATCGCCGTAATAGGTCGCGCCGGAACCGGATTCACCGCCGTACAACACCAGATTCGAGGCGGTGGCGTCATAGGCGAAGCCCGCATCAGAGCGACCCGTCAGCCCGGACGGCGTCGTCACCGACGTCCAGGTGGTGCCGTTCCAGGTCCAGGTGTCATTCAAATCTGTAGTGCCATTCGTACCGCCGAACAACACGATCTTGCCCAACGCCGAGTCATAGGCCATCGAGGCCAGATCCCGCGCCGGCGGCGAGGCCGCCGGCGACAGCAACGTCCAGTTCGACCCACTCCAGGACCAGGTATCGCCATACACCGACGAACCATTCACCCCACCGAACAAGATCGTGGTACCCGTCGCCGCATCGAAAGCCATCGACGCCGACAACCGCGCCGACGGAGACGTCGTCGGAGACTGCTGCGTCCACACCCGACCATCCCACGTCCACGTATTCGCGCTCACCGTCGAACCGCCACCATCACCACCGAACGTCACATCCACATTCCGCGCCGAATCAAACGCCGCCGCCGTGAAATACAGATAACTCGGCGACAACGTCGCAGACGTCTGCACATGCACCGTCGCCGGCGCCGGATACTGCGTCGCGCCGGTCGTCACCGACAACGGGTGCACCCCCGCCGGCCTACGCACCACCGAACCCGACACCCCACTACCGCCCCACGGCACCGCAGAAGGCACCACCACCTCACTCGGAGACGACGACGAGCGCGGGGCATTCAGCAACGAGGACACCGGCTGACCCGCACCCAACGGACCCGCCACCGCACCCGCCCGCGACACCGAACTAGTCAACGGCGCCACACCCGGCGAACCATCCGACCGGCGGGGCGCCTTCGCCACCGAGGCCCGTGTCGCGACCAGAGCCGGGGCTGGCTTGACGGGAGTGGCCGACGCCGCCGCCGCCGCCGGAACCAACACCGCCACGACACCCACCACCAGCGCCGCCACCGAAACGAGAGATACAGGTAACGACAACCGACCACGGGCAGCACTCATCAAGCACACCATTCTTGGGATCTGCACCAGCTGGCGCAGCACTGATGAAACCACCCACGCCCTAAGGCAAGCAGCAAAACCACGCCGCGACCCGAAACGTCAGCAGCAACATTCAAAGGAGGAAACCCAGCAGGCTCTGTGCTTGTTCACAAATCGCCGAGAGAACCGAGCAAACCACACAACATCAACTAAACGCAACACCCAACAAGTGGCTTATGCGGCCCGAAGTGAGCCATCCCTGCCGGTAAGGCAAAAGCTACATCGACCCGGACAGAAACACGTTCCAGATTTCGTCCTAAACACCGACACCACCGACGGGTGGAGTACCGGTCCCAACCGATCCTCTGGGCTACCCCGCATACGGGATGCCGGCCACATCGCAGCCAGTCGGACAGCTAACGACTCGGTAGCGCCGCCAGTCTGGGGAGGGTCTGCGCGACATCCACATGGACCGCACCCGGATTCAGACGTCCATGCAGAACATCACCAACGAGCTAGCCGCCGGGGCAGCGGTGCTGCATGACGCCCTCGACCTGCTGCGCGATCCCTACCAGCTCTACCTGCGGTCACCCGAAGCCACCCGGCGGGAGCTGAATCAGGCGCTCAACCACCACTTCTACTGCAACGACGACGGACAGGTCACCGCCGCACTACGCTTCGATGACCTGCACCGAGCGGCCATCCAGCAGGCTCAGACCAAGCGACCGCTGCTGCCCAGCACCGGTTTCACGACGAGCCCAAAGATCACCCGCAGGTCCGGACTGGCCGGAGATTCCGCAGGATGCCCTAACTTCTGGTCCTCGCCTGGCCGATCTTTTCTGACCAGCGGTCGGAATAAGAGGAGCGTGGTGGGCCCTACTTACCCTCATACGAACCGCGTACTTGCCGCCGCAAGTAAGGCGATCCAGTTGTGAGCGTCGTCCACGGATCCGATCGAGCTGCGGATCGACAATTCGTCGCCCCTGAGGTCACGTTGGATCAGTGGCTGACTGGGAGGCTGACGCTCACACGCCGCCAGTTCCGGCTATCCGGCTCTTCGTCGCATGCTCCAGCGGCAAGAGAGCGTTGTGCGCCGCGGCACACCCCAGCCGAGTCGAGGAGCGGGCGGCACTGAGCGCGACTGATCCGGACCCGGTTAGTCTTACTCGTGATTCTGCGAGCGAAAAGACGGCAGCTTGCCGCGATCATCGTCCTCGTCCTGGCGCTAACCGCATGTGGTGGATCCTCGGACGGCACCAGCGCGGCACAGTTACCAGACCGGGCGCCGTCAGCGACACAGTCCACCGTTGTCGCCGAAACGGGCGCGAAGAGCTTGCCCGCACGATGGTGGGCCTGGGTCGAGGCATCCCCGCCAGCACGCAATCCGGTCGACGACTCAACCGGAGCTGAGTGCGCAGCTGACCAGCCGTCCGACGTATGGTTCCTAGCTGGAACGCATGGCGGTTCAGCCACCCGCGTCTGCACTATTCCGCTGGGCCGTCCGATCTACGTACCCGTCATCAACCAGATCTGCACTGTGCCGCAAAGCGAGACGGTGACTCAGGCTCTGAACTCGTGCACCGGTGCTGCGGACTCCGCGACCGCCTCACTCGATGGGCACTTGGTACGCCCAATCGAAGCGACGTCACAGACCGGGTTCACCTTCACCGCTCGCCCCAGCTCGTCGACCGGCTTCACCTCGGGGTCACATCAAGCCGTCGCGTGGGGCCTCTGGGTCGGACCACTATCGCTTACCGCTGGGCACCACATTCTGACGTTCGCCGGCACCTCGGGAAGCTTCATCACAAAAGTCACATACCGGCTTTCCGTCACGAGCGCGGGCGGCGCGGCATAGTGGACGACGCGTCTGTCGCGAGGGTGACAAACCAGCGACTACGGAAGGATGCCTGCTGCTGCGGCCGCCTGGGACGGGCTCCCCTCGACGCGTAATTCGTCGACGTTCTCAGCGAGAACCTCCACCACGCACTCCTTGGACACGACAACATAGTGGAGCGGCGCAACCCGGAAACCAGGGTCGCCGCCTGTGCAGCGCCACCAAGGACGAAATCTTACGACGAGAGCACTGTCGCGAACAATTCCTAGCCGGAGGACGTCCCCAAGACCGGCTGCGTAGAGCCGATGGGTTTGGCGGCCCTCGTCGTCCGGCGGCCCCATCTGAGCGAACACAACCCCGTCCCATCGCAAGACAACACATCGCTGGTCCTGATCATCGGGGTGGGCCCGCTGAGCTAGCGCTCCTCGACCCATTTCTGTCCGATAACAGCGGAGCCTCAGGGGCGTTCGGCTCCCATCTGACGCCTACCCCAAGGTGTAGGGCTCAACTCGCTCCGCCATCGGCCCATCGTGCACCCCACGCAAGACGGACCAATACCGTGATGGCGCTCATCTGAATCTCCCCAGACCTGCTCACTGAAAGTCCCCCCCCTGTGTGGCTCCGCCGAGACTGGCGGAACCCCTTCGATGCTGGCGGTCTCTGACCACTCGCCGGCTCGAAGGGGTTCCTGCTGCTCATGCTCACACGGGAGAACGACATCGATATACATGCCTTGCACCGGCAGGGGTGGACGATCTCAGCGATCGCCCGCCATTTGGGCCGGGATCGTAAGACGGTCCGCGCGTATCTGGCCGGTCGGGAGGCTGGGGTCCGGCGGCGCAGTGATCCGGATCTGTTCGGGCCGTTCGCCGCCTATTGCAGGCAGCGGCTGGCCGATGATCCGCATCTGTGGGCCTCGACGTTGTTCGATGAGCTGCTCGAGCTGGGTTATGGGCAGTCGTATCCGACGATGACCCGCCAGATCCGGGTGCGGGGTCTGCGGCCGGCGTGTGAGCCGTGCCGCCCGGCGAAGGGTCGGGCGGTCGCGGTGATCGACCACCCGCCGGGGCAGGAGACCCAGTGGGATTGGGTGGAACTGCCTGATCCGCCGCCGGCGTGGGGGTGGGGCAAGACCGCGCATCTGCTGGTCGGTGCGCTGTCGCACTCGGGCAAGTGGCGTGGCGTGCTGGCCGAGTCCGAAGACCAGCCGCATCTGATTGACGCGCTGGATCGGGTCGCGCACGCGCTGGGTGGGCTCACGTTGGATTGGCGTTTCGATCGGATGGCCACGGTCGTGTCCCCGGGCACCGGCCGGGTCACCGCGTCGTTCGCTGCGGTGGCCAAGCACTACGGCGTGTCGGTCAAGCCGTGCCCGCCGCGGCGGGGTAACCGCAAAGGGGTGGTCGAGAAGGCGAATCATGTTGCTGCGCAACGGTTCTGGCGCACCCTTCCTGATGATGTCACCGTCGAACAGGCTCAAGCACGCCTCGACGCCTGGTGCACCAAACGCGGTGACGCCCGCCGCCG
Source organism: Actinomycetota bacterium (assembly GCA_030853265.1). Lineage (GTDB taxonomy): Bacteria > Actinomycetota > Actinomycetes > Mycobacteriales > Jatrophihabitantaceae > Jatrophihabitans_A. The sequence goes on along the minus strand of JALYVK010000051.1, from coordinate 3,571 downwards.
GGCCACCGACGAGGGCCGGTTCACCGTCGCGCAACTCGCCGCCGGTGAGGTACTCGCACCGATGCCGACACAGTTCCCGGCGCTGCTGTCAGTGGATCGGGTCGTCTCGGCGCAGGCGTTGGTGTCCTTCCGCGGCAACCGCTATTCGGTGCCGCCGAACCTGCACGGCGCCACGGTCACCGTGAGCGTCCGGCTGGATGGCACCCACCTCGACATCGCCACCACGCCCGGCACCACATCGAACGGTCGGGGTGGGGTGGTGCCGACGGTGATCGCTCGGCACCGGATCGCCCCGACCGGCGCCGGGGTGATGGTCCGCGACCACGGCCACGTCACCGCCCTGGATCAGGCCGCGATGGGCGCGGCCACCCTCGAGGCGCCGCACCGCGGCAAACAGCGCCGACCGCTCACTGCCGCGGCACGGGCCGAAGCCGACGCCCTGCGCCCCCGAACCGGCGCCGGCCACAGCGACACCGGTGTTGTTGTCGATCTGGCCCACTACGCCGCCGCCGCGGCCGGACGCAACACCCTGGGCACGACCTCACCAGCAGCCGCGCCGAGAGAGGAAACCCCTGTCCCATCGAAGGACACCACCCAACCTCAACCGACGATCAAGGAGATCACCCAGTCATGACCACCACCAAGAACAAGACCACCACCACCACCACCGTCGCGCCGTCAACCCCGGCCCAGGCGAGCCTCTATAAGCAGCTGCGCGGCCACCTGGCCGTACTGAAACTGCACGACGCCGCCGAACACCTGCCGGCCGTGCTCGAGGCCGCCCGCGACGAGCAACTCAGCGTCACCGCCGCCCTGGAACGCCTGCTCGCGATCGAAGTCCAGGCCACCGAGCAACGCCGCCTGACCGGGCGGCTGCGGTTCGCCTCACTACCCACCCGGGCCCGGCTCGCGGACATCGACTACGACGCCGCACCCAGCCTCGACCGCGCGTTGATCACCGAACTGGCCACCGGCGCCTACCTGCAATCAGCCACCAACATCCTGCTCATCGGACCGCCCGGTGTCGGGAAAACCATGATCGCCGTCGGACTGGCCCGCGCCGCCGCTGAAGCCGGCTACCGCACCTACTTCACCACCGCCGCCGACCTCGCCGCCCGCTGCCACCGCGCCGCCATCGAAGGACGCTGGGCCACCACCATGCGCTTCTTCGCCGGCCCCGGCCTCTTGGTGATCGACGAACTGGGCTACCTCGCGCTGCCCGCCGAAGCCGCGGCCGCCCTCTTCCAGGTCGTTTCACAACGATATTTGAAGACCTCGATCGTGATCACCAGCAACCGCGGCGTCGGCGCCTGGGGCGAAATCCTCGGCGACAACACCGTCGCCGCCGCACTACTCGACCGGCTACTCCACCGATCCGTCGTGCTCACCCTCGACGGGGATGCCTACCGGCTACGCCAACACCACACCCGCAACGAAACGCTCCGGGCGACGACCACCGGAACCCGCCAACCACTACGCTGACACCGCCACCAGGGTGGGGACATTCAATGAGCAACCCTGGGGACTTCCGATAAGCGGCATCAACCGGACTCGCCGTAGGCGAGGCCGACCCGCGCAGCCGACACGCCTGCTCACGGCGATGCACCGCGTCAGGGCCATCACGGCGGCAGCCGGTTCGCACAATGCTCACAAGGTCGTGCTATACACCCCGGATAATGGGCTGGTGGAGGTTCTGGGGCGGTATTCAAACCTCCAACAACCCCTGATGTCACCACGAATCCTCCGCCCTGGATCTGGTATAAAACCGGCACCGCCTCCAAAATCTCCAAAGCCTCGAATCCACGATGTGCAGCGCCGCCTCTCCCCCGACACCATCCAGCAGCTACTGGCCGACTACCGCTCCGGTATTCCAACCACAGCTCACCAACAAGTACAACCTGGGCAAGGGCACCGTCTTGCGGTTGCTTCGTGGCCACAATGTCCAGCTCCGCAAGCAACCGCTGACGGCAAATCAGGTCAGCCAAGCCATCCAGCTCTACCAGCAAGGTCTCTCCCTCGCGTATGTCGGAGAGCGCCTTGGCCGTGATCAAAGCACCATCCACGACGCTCTCAGGCGAGCCGGTGTTCCGCGGCGAGACCCTCATCAGCGACGCAGGCGGGAGCCGTGACTTGCCAGACTCCTTAGTCCTCCGCCGACGGCTCTGCTCGCAGGCGTAGGTGCCTTCGGGCTATAGCTGGTGTTGCTGGGCGATCAAGTATTGCTCTTAGACGCTTCGCGGCAGGCGACCGCGGCTACCAACCGGGATACTCGGACGTAACACGAGTGTGTACGGCGACGACGAAGGATCAGCTACCACAGAGCGCCGGCCCGTGTAGTAAAAATCTGCCGCGCTAGCGGGCGGCAGCTCGACAGATGATTGCTAAGGAGGTGGTGCTGCGCAACGGATCCGCGTGACCACTACTTAGCGGTTGCAAACCTGGAGTTCACAACCGGGATTACGAGGCCAATACCCTCAGACGCAAGGATGACAACATAGATGGCGAAGACCGACCACTTGTCCCACGTCCAGTGACCAGGGCGCAGGGCTGCCCATGTAAAGGCGACTATGCTGCCAAACACAATCCCGTAGGTTGCGAGCGTGCAGATTGAATAGGCCCACGCGTAACGGTGCTTGAGCTTGAAACCGTAGACCAGTTCGGCACTGTGCTGCGTCCGTGGTGCCTTGCCGTGGCCGCCGCCAAGTGACCTCATCAGGACGCTCTCAAGGTCTAGTATCAGTTGACTTCTGCGCACAGTTCCAGCCGTATTGAGGACGAAGTAGCCAGCCAGTGCCACGAGCGGCGCCGGTGCTACAAGCTGCACCCACGGGCGAACCGCGTGATCACACCCATGGGCGTAGCAGTGGCTCGACAAGAATGAGAATCCGACGGTCAGGTATGTCAGCGCCGCGGCCACGATGGTGAATGCAACTACCACGGACGTCTGGTTATCTTGACGTTCGACGGCATATATCGCAAGCAGCTCGCTACGCTCGGCGTCCACGGCTTATCTTTCCTGTCGGGCTTCGTCGCATTACTTGAGACACGAGATTAGGACAGTATATATAAGCTTGGATCTGAGTACCGGCTGTTCATGTGATGACGAACGTCGTGTCGTCCTGCTGAACCCGGCCCAGGTATCGCGCTAGCCAGCTGGGCCCTACCCAATCAGCACAAACTTCAGCCCCGACTACGGTGCTCGTATATGACCTTCCGCGACGTGTCCGATCCCGGCGCTGTCCTCAGCGCTATCGCAGAGTTTGACCGGGTCGGGCGCGAGGACTTCTTATCCAAGTACGGGTTTGGCATGGCCCTGGCCTACTTCGTCGATCACAACGGCAAGCTCTACGACTCCAAAGCAATCGTCGCGGCAGCCCACGGCTACCAGTACGGCACCCCGCTGCCGAACAACTTCAGCGGAGGCGAGACGACCATCGCAAGGCTCCTAGTGGTCTGAGTTTGAAGTGGTTGGGCGCTTGGCTTTGGTGAGGATTTGGTCGGCTGTTTTGGTCCAGATGAAGGGGTGGGCGCGGTCGTTCCAGCCGTTGATGAAGGTGCGGATCTTGGTGTT
>JALYVK010000169.1 GCA_030853265.1 Actinomycetota bacterium | reverse complement strand
GAGTTCGGCATAACAGGTCTTACGGGACGATCGGCCGTGGGACCGACCTCGACCAACTTTGCTTGTCGGAAGTCAGCTGCACCGTCCCGCAGGGGGTTCCCCCGCGGGTGGTCCCATCCTCTCTGGTGGCAGCGGGATCTCAGCGGTTGGGCAGGGTGTTCAGCGATTGTGATCGCCGCTCGACGAGTGCACCGTACGTACCGTCGCGCTCGGCCCAACGGTGCGGGAGCACGCCCTTGACCAGGATTTGGTGGGCCGTCGGTTCGGCCGCCAGCAGGTCCATGACCTCGTTGAGGTATGCGTCGAGTGGTAGAGCGGCTGGGTTGACCTTCTCCTGTCCCGCGGTGGCGACGGCGGGCGGCACGAGTTCGGCGACCTCGATACCCGTTCCCGCGAGCTGCGCCCGCAGCGCTTCTGTGTAGGCGTGCACCCCGGCCTTTGAGGCGCCGTAGGTGGGCATGAGTGGGAACGGCAGAAAGGCGATTCCCGAGCTCACCGTGAGGATGGTGCCCGAACCGCGGGCCACGAGGTGCGCAGTGAAGGCGTCGATGACGCGGATGGTGCCGAGAAGGTTCGTCGCGATCGTCGTCTCGGTCGCGGCGATGTGCGCGGGGTCGCGCAGGTCCTCTGCCAGCATGACCCCGGACATCGTGACGACGACGTCGAGGTCTGGGTGGGCGTTGAGCACTTGGTCGCGGGCGCGGAGGATCGAGTCCGGATCGGTGACGTCGATCCGGACGGTCTCGAGTCCTTCCTGCGGCTCAGGGTTGCGGCCTGCGACGATCACGGTGCTGCCGGCATCCTTGAATCGCTGCGCGAGTCCGCGCCCAATTCCCGAGGTGCCGCCGACGATGAAGACGGTGCGGTTGGCGATTTCCATGATGGCCTCCTTGGGGCTGTTGGTAATGACCGAACGTCTGCAAAAGTCTTCCTCGGGTGTCCGAAAGCTGGAAGGTCCCCGCTGATCCGGGGACTGGCAGGACCCCCTGTCCGGAGCAAACGTCGGGCTAGGGTCGCAAAGATGGACCGGAGCGAGGAGACGAATCGGCTGGGCGCGTATCTGCACGCCCGGCGCGATCTGGTCACACCGGAGCAGGCTGGTATCCCGGCCGGGCCCCACCGTCGCGTCGCCGGATTGCGGCGCGAAGAGGTCGCCATGCTGGCTGGAATTAGCGCCGACTACTACCTGCGGCTCGAACGCGGGCGCGACAAGAACCCGTCCGCGCAGGTGCTTGCGGCGCTAGCACGTGTTCTCCGCCTCGACGATGTCGAACATCAGTACCTGCTCGCGCTGGCCACGCCGTCGCGGCGTGCGCGCCCCCGCAAGCGGATCGAGCACGTGCCCGCCCGGTTGCACCACCTGCTCGCCGCCCTCGAGGTGCCCGCGTTCATCGAGGGTCGGGCGTTCGACGTGCTCGCATCGAACCCGCTCGCGCTCGCCCTCTCTCCCCGGCTGCGCCCGGGTGAGAACCGGTTGTGGTCCCTGATGCTCGATCCGGAAGAACGCGAGTTCCACGCCGACTGGGACACGGCCACAGCAGAGTTCGTCGGCTCGTTCCGCAAGTCCATCGGCGAAGACATCGGCGATGCGCGCATCGTCGAGCTCGTCGGAGAACTGTCTTTGGCCAGCGCTCGGTTCCGTGCACTCTGGGCGCGCCACGACGTCCGCCAACTCAAGGGTGGCACGACCACCGTGAACCACCCAGTCGTCGGCAACCTTCACCTTCACCGTGACAAGCTCCCCGTCGACGGCCTGACCCTCGTGCTGTACTACACCGACATCGGCAGCGACAGCGCCGAAAAGCTGCGAGTGCTGGCTTCATTGGCCAACACCATCGCAAACAACGAGGCGTCTCACGACCAGCTAACAACGGACCGTGGTTGCAGTTTCGAGTGGTAACGTTCTTTGAGGTGCCTCATGATGAGGTTCTGGAGGGACGGGTCGTGGAAGACATTTCGTCGGTTGACCTCGGTCAGCTCTACCTGGAGCTGCATCACCGCTTCTATCGACTTGTCGACGAGGCGATGGTCAGCGCCGGGCTGTCGCTGTCACGGGCCAAGGTGCTCAAGCAGCTCCACGAGAACGGTCCGATGAAGCAGGTGGCCCTGGCGGCCACCCTCGGCCTCGCCGGCCGCTCGGTGACCGACGCGGTCGACGCGCTCGAACGGCAGTCGTTCGCCGTGCGTAAGGTCGACCCGAACGACCGACGGGTCTGGCTCGTCGATATCACCTCCGCGGGAGCCACCGCCCTCACAAGCGCCATGGCCGCGAAGACGCGGGCCATGCACGACATCTTCGGGGCGCTCGACGCCCCCGCTCGAGCCGAGCTCGCACGGCTACTCGTGTCGCTGCGCGACCGGCTCACCCATGACCCAGGAGAATTGCATGCCCAGCAGTGATGTCACTGTGAGCACGACGACCAGGACGCTCGAGCACACAGCGGCCGAGCCGCGCGCCAAGGATCCGCGGTGGCTCATCCTCGTCGTCGTTTCGATCGCCCAACTGATGGTGGTGCTCGACGCGACCGTGGTCAACATCGCCCTTCCCTCGGCGCAGGCCGACCTCGGCTTCGGCAATGACCAACGGCAGTGGATCGTGAC
>JALYVK010000107.1 GCA_030853265.1 Actinomycetota bacterium | reverse complement strand
CTGACACGCCCAAGCAAGTCCCTCGCCCGGCCGCCGAACCTGCGCCAAGAGCGGCCCCTCACAGACACCCAGCGCGGCGCCCTCACCAAACAGCCCACCAGAACTGCATTGTTCAGGAGTCTCCTAGAACCCGATCCCAGACCTTTCGCTCCTGGAGCAGCTCGACCGACAGGTCGTAGAGGTTGATCTCGAAGACCGTCACTCCAGCGCCGGCAAGCCGGTTCTTGATCCGCTTCTTGGCCGCAGCCACAGTCAGCGCGTCCTCGGGCGGGTAGGGGTAGATGAAGAACGGGACCTCGTTGCCGAGCCCTTCCATCTCGAGGAAGCGGCGGCCACTGAGTACAGCAAACAGGTGCTCCTCCTGCTCGGGCAGCGTCTTCGGGATCACGACACGGCCCCTTGCTGGGTCGGGAAGAAGCGCACGTCACTCGGAGTGCTGGCACTCAACCTGGCCGCAACTCGCTCAGATAGCACCGCAGGCACAATCGTTCCCGCGTCAGACAGAAGCTCCGCCTCACGCAGCATCTTGAACACATTCGATCGCAGCTTCTGCAGCGTTGAATCCTTGAGAGCGGCTAGCTCTTCGTGCCACAACCCCTTGGCCCGAACGAAACTGTCGAACTCCTCGTAGCCGAGGGTCTGGGCGAGCAATAGGAACCGCTCCCGGAGCACCTCTTCGGCAAACTCGCCGATCAGCTCATAGCAGCGGCACGCTGCCACCCACATGAGGTGCCCGCGCTCCGAGGCGGTCGCCTCAACCAGCAACGCAACCTCGTGGTCGGTCAAGACCGATAGGCGCTTAACCGTCTCGCGGACGAGCCGGACGCCCGTGCTGTGCGTCCGGGCCTGCAAAAGGTTGCCTTCGACAGCGTCGTCCCGGACCTGCTCCCAACCTCGCCCGTCGATGAACAGCGGAGCTAGGAGCGCGCCCTCGCGCGTGAGGAGAGCACCCGTCGTGAACGACAGCGCGTAACGACGAGGCGGCATCGTCGGTGCGTCATTCATGGCTCCCCCTCTCTGGATCGCAAAGTTCTTCAGGCTATCGACGGCTACCGACAGATTCCGGCCCGTCACGAAACACCGGGGACGACGTCATCACCCGGCGAGGCGGCGCTGCCGCTCCGTACCCATTCGTCGACTTCGCTGGCTTGGAACTTCCACAGGCGGCCCACCTTGTGGGCAGGCATGCCCTTTTCAGCGATCCACGCGTAGACCGTGTCTTTTGTGACTCCAAGGTGTGTCGCGATGCCATCGGCAGAAAGCCAAGGTTCGGCCACTAAGAAACCTCTCAGATACTGGTCGGAGCAGGTACAGACTCTTCGGACCCGCACCTTACAGGAAGTAGCCGGTTGTCACCTGCTTTGACCGGGTTCTTATGGCTCAGGCTCGGTCTGGTGCTCGGACGCGACGAATGCGGCGGAGAACGTGCTGGTCGTCAAGGTCCTGCCCGACCAATCGTCGGCCGCCTGCGCGTTACGTCGCGGTCGGGTTGAAGATCAGCCGGATCAAGCCCAGCTCAGACGCGGCCGGGCGCACCGCCCAGCGCCTCGATCCGACGACCCATCTGGGGGTGGCGGCTCAGCAGCCGAGCGACCAGGCCCACTCGGCGCGGTTGCCGACCGGCGAGGACATCTACGCTGACCTGTTTGACGACGGTCTCGACGCCGTCGGGGCAGCCTGGACGCGCTGCGACGAAATTCTCTTGTGGCCCCGATGAGGCCCGAAGCTTCGCCAGGTCACCTCCATTTGGCCCCTTAAACGACTACAGGCCCCGGAATACGGGGCCTGCAGGTGGTGGGCGATACTGGGATTGAACCAGTGACCCCTACCGTGTCAAGGTAGTGCTCTCCCACTGAGCTAATCGCCCGTACTCAACCGCGCGCGGTGGACCGCGACCAGTTGGTTACGAGGTGGAGACGGGATTTGAACCCGTGTAGACGGCTTTGCAGGCCGTTGCCTCGCCTCTCGGCCACTCCACCGGATGCCCGGTGACCCGGCCAGACCGGCTCGCCGAACGCTTTCTTCCACCGAGCGGACGACGGGATTCGAACCCGCGACCCCAACCTTGGCAAGGTTGTGCGCTACCAGCTGCGCTACGTCCGCAATGGTGTTACCCCGGTGTTCTGCCCTCGGTCACCCGCTGGCTGCCATCACCGGCACCGACAGGGAACTCTAGCCGATGCCATTTGCCCTCACCAAACCGGGCACCGAGCAGCCGCCCCGACCGCCGATCTTGAGGGATTTCGACCGCCAGGGCGACCGAAATCCGTCAGATCCGGACGGCGGCGGCTCAGCTCTCCCCCGCCGGGTCGTCGATCAACCGGGCCCAGGCAGCGTCTACCAGGGCATCGAGCTCGGCCACCGAGCCCGAGTTGTCGAGCAGCACGGTAGCCACCGCACGGCGCTGGGCATCGCTGGCCTGCGCCGCCATCCGGGACCGCGCGGCCCGCTCGTCCAGGCCCCGGGCCGCCAGCCGGCTCAGCCGCAGCGCAAGCGGCGCCTCGACCACCACCACCGCGTCGAACCCGCCGGCCAGCCCGTTCTCTACCAGCAGCGGAACGTCGTGCACCAGCACCGCCCGCTCGCCGGCGGCCGCCATCAGCTCGGCCGTCCGGCCGCCGACCAGCGGATGCACGATGGCGTTCAGGTCGGCCAGCGCCGACCCGTCGGCAAAGACCACACCGCCTAGCTTGGGACGGTCCAACGTGCCATCTTCAGTGAGGATCCCCGGCCCGAACCGCTCCACCACCGCGGCCAGGCCCGGCGTACCCGGCTGCACTACCTCCCGGGCCAGCACGTCGGAGTCGATCACCGTCGCGCCCAGCGCCGCGAACCGGGCCGCCGCGGTGCTCTTGCCACTGCCGATGCCGCCGGTCAGCCCGATCCTGCGCGCCACTCGGCTCAGCTCGTGGTGCTCGTCGACGGCGATGCCGAGTCGCCGGGCGAGGTCGAGCCGCTGGCGGGCGCCGAACTGCTGCCCGCACCCGGAGCACCGGTATAGCCCGCGGTGGCGTTCAGCACGAAGGTGGCGAGCGCCACCAGCGCGCTGTTGGGCGCCCCGGCGATCAGCTTCGCGTCGACCGTGATCGCCACCGTGCGCGGCCCGGCCGCCACCACGATGGTCGGGCTGCCGTAGCCGAGCAGGATCGAGCCTAGGTTCGTCCCGACCGCGGCGTCCTTCTCGGTACCGCCGTGCGAACGGTAGTCATCGACGGTGCCCAGGACCCGACGGGCGGCCTGATCCACTGATTTGTACAGGCTGATCCCGATCTCTACCGGCGGGGTCGGCGCGGGCTTGCCCTTCACGGCGGCGGCCAGTCCATAGCGGCAGTTGAGGTAGGTCAGCCGGCCGATATTCGGTTCGGCTACCCCGAGGATGTCGGTGGTCTTGCCGATCACCGGACGGCCCAGCGCCTCGTCCACGCCGGTGACCGGCAGCAGGTCGGCGCACCGACCCCCCAAGCTGGCCGGTCCGGTGACGCTGGGCGTGGGGGTGGGAGTCGGGGTGGCCGACGAACTCGGCGGCGTACTGGCCACACTTGCCGGCGGCGACGAGGTGTCCTTCTTCGCCTGCGAACAGCCAGCCAGCGCCAGCGTCGCGATCAGCAAGCAGAGAGTCGAAATTCGGTGAACGGATCTGGCAGCCACCCGTCCAACGGTAGTCGCAGGCATGCAACAAGCCCGGGAGGCGAACCTCCCGGGCTTGTTGTTGCTACCGATCAGACTTGTCGTTACCGATCAGACCTAGTACCGCGTGGGCACAGACCTAGCGGCCGGCGAGCTTCTCGCGCAGTGCCGCCAGCGCCTCGTCCGAAGCCAGCGTGCCGCTGGAATCGGCCGGAGCCTCCGAAGAATACGAGGTCGCGTCGCCGCTCTCGTTGGCAGCGTCCGCGTCCGCCTTCTGGGCACCTTCGAGCTGCTTCTTGTGCGCCTCGAACCGCTCGCGCGCCTTGGCGTAGCGCTTCTCCCACGCCTCGCGCTGCTCGTCGTAGTTGGGCAGCCACTCCTGGGTCTCCGGATCGAAGCCCTCGGGGTAGATGTACTCGCCCTTGTCGTTGTACTGCGCTTCCATGCCGTACTGGGACGGGTCGAAGTTCTCCTCCGCCAGCGCACCCTCGTTGGCCTGCTTCAGCGACAGCGAGATCCGACGACGCTCGAGGTCGATGTCGATGACCTTGACCAGCAGCTCGTCACCGACGTTGACGACCTGCTCGGGGATCTCGACATGCCGCTCAGCCAGCTCGGAGATGTGCACCAGGCCCTCGATGCCATCCTGCACCCGGACGAAGGCGCCGAACGGAACCAGCTTGGTGACCTTGCCCGGCACGACCTGACCGATCGCGTGGGTCCGGGCGAACTGACGCCACGGGTCTTCCTGGGTGGCCTTGAGCGAGAGCGAGACCCGCTCGCGGTCCAGGTCGATGTCCAGCACCTCGACGGTGACTTCCTGGCCGACCTCGACAACCTCGGACGGGTGGTCGATGTGCTTCCAGGACAGCTCGGAGACGTGCACCAGGCCGTCCACCCCGCCGAGATCGACGAACGCGCCGAAGTTGACGATGGAGGAGACGACACCGGAACGAACCTGACCCTTGGCCAGCTTGTTCAGGAAATCGCTGCGGACCTCGGACTGGGTCTGCTCGAGCCAGGCCCGGCGAGACAGCACCACGTTGTTGCGGTTCTTGTCCAGCTCGATGATCTTGGCTTCGAGAGTCTTGCCGACGTAGGGCTGCAGGTCCCGGACCCGGCGCATCTCGACCAGCGATGCCGGCAGGAAGCCGCGCAGGCCGATGTCGATGATCAGGCCGCCCTTGACGACCTCGATGACGGTGCCCTCGACGACCTCGTCGCGCTCCTTCTTCTCCTCGATCGTGCCCCAGGCCCGCTCGTACTGCGCGCGCTTCTTGGACAGGATCAGCCGGCCTTCTTTGTCTTCCTTCTGAAGGACCAGCGCCTCGATCTCATCGCCCACGGAAACGACCTCGGACGGGTCGACGTCGTGTTTGATGGACAGTTCGCGGGACGGGATGACACCCTCGGTCTTGTAACCGATGTCGAGCAGGACCTCGTCACGGTCAACCTTGACGATGGTGCCTTCGACGATGTCGCCATCGTTGAAGTACTTGATGGTCTTGTCGATGGCTGCGAGGAAGTCTTCGGCCGTGCCGATGTCATTTATTGCAACCTGCGGGGTCGTGCGAGTCGGATCGATTGTGGACGTCATGTAGTAGATAGGTCCTGACGGTTTGTAGATTGGCATGAGATTAGGCCCGTTGTCGGTGACCTACTCCATGTCGAGGCCACAGACCTATTCCCAGGCGGAAGCCTACTCCAGACCGGCGGATCTTCTGAAATCCGATAGCTGCCGGCATTGCCCGCCAATCAGCCGCTAGATTCGGTTCTCGTGGGCACCGAGACCGAGTTGGGCACCGTCGGAGTCGGCCGGCGAGAAACCGGCGCCGCCGAGTCCGCCCAGGCCAACCGTCGCTGGTGGGACGCCGACGCCGACAGCTATCACCTCGAACACGGCTCGTTCCTCGGCGAGTCTGATTTCGTGTGGTGCCCGGAGGGGTTGCGTGAGGAGTCGGCCCAGCTACTCGGGCCGGTCGCGGGGCTCGCTGGCCGGCGGATTCTCGAGGTCGGCGCGGGCTCGGCGATGTGCTCGCGCTGGCTGGCCGCGCACGGCGCGCTGCCGGTGGCCTTCGACGTCTCGGCCGGGATGCTGCGCCATGCGATCGCGGCGGCTGCCTCGTCCGGCCTCGAGGTTCCGCTGGTACAGGCCGACGCGCAGCGGATGCCCTTTGCTTCACAGACCTTCGACCTGGCCTTCACCGCGTTCGGGGCGGTGCCGTTCGTGGCCGATTCGGCCGCGGTGATGCGCGAGGTGGCCCGACTGCTGCGGCCCGGCGGGCGGTGGGTGTTCGCCACCACCCATCCGATCAGGTGGGCCTTTCCGGACTCCCCCGGCCCGGACGGGCTGACCGCGACCATGTCCTACTTCGACCGCAGCCCGTACGTGGAGTTCGACGGCTCGGGCCAGGCCACCTACGTCGAGCACCACCGGACGTTCGGCGATCGGGTACGGGAGCTGACCGCGGCCGGCTTCGACCTGCTGGACGTGATCGAGCCCGAGTGGCCGGCCGAGCTGACGGCTGAGTGGGGCCAGTGGTCACCGTTGCGCGGAAAGATCCTGCCGGGTACCGCGATCTTCGTCTGCGAGCTGAGCTGAGCCTGGAGCTGCGCTAAGGCTCAGCCCGGCTCAGCGAGACAGCGCGAACGGCGCCGGCACCAGCAGCTCGACGTTGCGATCCAGCGCCGAACCGCGCCGGCCGTCCACGGTGGCGGTCGGGGCGGGCCGCTGCCAGTCGTTGGCGGCCAACTCTCGCGACAGCGCGGCCAGCGCCAGCGAGCTGGCCGGGTGGTTGCCGGCCGCCCGCGGTGCCGCGTGGTCGATCAGGGTGCCGAAGATCGACAGCGTGCCGTCACCGTTGTCCACCAGCTCGACCACCCGCGCCTGCTGCGGCCAGTCGATGTGCGAGGCGGTGTTGATCTCCCAGAAGCCGCCGGGCACCGTGGACCCTGCCGGCCGGGCGAACGAGGTGACCGTGTTGCGGTGGGTGTGGCCGTTGATCCACAGCACCACATTGGGGAATCTCAGCAGCAGGTCGCGCACCGCCGGGCCGAGCACCCGGCCGACGCCGGCGGCGTTGGTCATGGTTTCCATCGTGTGGTGGCTGTAGATCACCACCAGCTTGTCCCGCGTCCGGCGCCGCACCAGCGAACCGTCGGCGGCCAGGTACCGGCTGCTGGCCGCGGTCAGCTCGCCGGTGAGCCAGGCCAGCTGGTCGGCGTCGATCGAGCCTTCCGAGCCGCCGTAGGGGTTGACCGTGTCCAGCACGATGCCGCGCACCTCGGCCTGCTCACAACCGTGGTCGAAGGCGTAATAGGCTTTGCCGGTCGATAGATTCCAGCTCGTGAAGCCGTGCCCGTGCGGCGTCCCGGTGGTCTTGAAGTGCTCGGCGATGGTCTGCTGCCGCGAGAGCGGTCGCCGGTTCTCATCGGGCGTGACCAGCCGGACGGGACCGGAGAACAGCTTCTGCAACGCCGCCGGATCACCGCTCTGCAGGCCGATCGCCAGCTGCACGATGTCGGTGCCGGGCGGCAGGTCGATGATCTTGGCCGGTCCGGTGGCCAGTCCCGCGATCGCCGGCGAGGACGGCACGTTGCCCTGCACCAGGCCGTCGTGGTTGCCGAACACCGACAGCCATGGCATCCGCAGGCCCGGTGCCTGGAAGGGCTTCCGGCAAGCGTCGAGCAGGCCGGGCACCAGCGGGAAGCCGTACTTCGAGTGCGGCAGGTCCGCCGCGGCACCGGCCGGCGCTCCGTCCGGGTGCCAGTAGTGCACGTCGTAGTCCTGCTGGTCCGGCACGCCCTCGTACTTGGTGAGATCGCCGGAGTCCGGCCTGATCCGGCCACCGTCCAGGATGTCGATCTGCCAGCGGACCTCGTTGTACTGGGTGTTGTCCACGTTGTCGCCGGTGGTGATCGCGAAAGCCAGCGGCAGCCCGGTGACCGGGCCACGCCGGACCTCGTTCAGCGCCCGCACCATGGAATCGGCAACCTGCGCGCTCAACATCTCGTGCGCGCGATAGGAGGAGTCGAAGGGCAGCACGCTGGCCAGCGGCGAGCCCGGGTCGTTGTAACGATCCAGGAACTCCACCCGGGCCGGCGACTGGGCATCCATCACGTGGACGTCGGTGAGCTGGCCGAGCGCGAGGATCGGGCGCCGGGCATGGTGCCCGGATCGATGGTGCGCTGCCGCCGGTCCGAGCAGGTCCGCGCGCAGCAGGTGCGGCTCGCCGGGGCCGACCACCAGCGGCTGGTAGCCGCCGACCCCGGGACTGCCGTGCAGCAATGTCCTTGCCAGCGTGGTGGATTCCGGCCGGTAGGGCCACTTGTCGGGGCGCCGGCCGGCCTTCGATGAGGCGGTCGTCGCCGAGGCCGCCGCCGGCCACAGGCCGCCCGCCATCAGCAATGCGCCACCGGTTGCGCCGATGCCGAGCAGCTGTCGCCGGCTCGGGTGCCCCGCCGCATGAGAGTCCGGTTCGTGTCCGGTCATCGTTGACCCCTATTCGATCTGGCGAATGCCGATCCGTCGGCGCTCAAGCTCCGGGCTAGACCCGCTCTACGGGTCGATCGTGCTCGGCCGGGACCGGCTCGGTGCCGGGCCTGTTCGAACGGCGCAGCAGGACGAATGCCCCACCCAGTGCTAGCAGGCCGAGCACCAGCAGGATCACCGGCAGCGTCACGGTCAGCTGGGTGATCTTGGAGCGGCCGTCCTTGGCCTGCTTGGCCTGATCCTTGATGGCCTGATCGGTGAAGGTCAATGTGGTGTCCAGGGCGGGCGTGCCGTCGGCCAGCGCCCGGGTCTGGTGCTCGACGCCCTTGACGATCACGCCGGTCACCGGATCCACCCACACCGTGCGGGTGTCTGAGTACTTACCCGGGATGCCCGGGCCGACCGGCAGGTCGATGTTGTCGATAATGGCCTCGTACATATAGAGATTGAGGCTCTGCAGCTTCTGGGTTCCGATGAACTTGGCATCGGGCGCCTGCTCGGAGACCGGGTCGTAGAACTTGTAGGTCTGCTTCTTGGCGTTGAAGGGCCACTTGTAGGTCAGGCCGACGTGCTTGACGCTGGTATCGCCGTTGACGTTCTCGGCGTACTTCGGGTCGTTGACCGACTCCGCGCTCTTGCGGTCGGCGGCAACCCGGTCCGTGGTGAAGGAGACCAGTCGCTGCTGCGCATCCTTGTCATTGACACATTCCGGTGGGTTGCCAATCGCTTTGACGATGCACAGCGTCTCTTGGACGACGGTGACCTTGGAGTCCGAGGCGACCGAGTTGGTACGGACCCGGCGGGTGGCGTTGAGGGTGGTGTCCTCCTGCTGGCCGGTCGCCGAGTTCAGGATCTTGGCCGGCCCGGTCGCAACTTGCATGATATCCAGGTTCAGCGGCGTCTTCTCGGCCTTGGACGGCGCGTAGAAGCGAAGCAAGCCCGCCAGCACGATGCAGAAGACACCGAGCAGGACGAGGAAAAAGGAAAGCGCCTTACGCACGTGCACTCCAAGCTGTCGGCCTGCTGGCTGAGGTGGGACGCTACCAGCGAGTAGGGGCAGTACGTAACATCTTGCTGACACATTCTTGCAACACCCGGACGGAGTTAGACGATCACCAGCGACGCGACCACCGAGACGCCCCGGCATCGGCTGGAAGTACGAGTATCGCTGCCCTTTGATCTGTATGCGGTGTTGCTCACGGTTGTGGTGGTTGGCCAGGCCGGCCTGCTCGGCCTGTTCGCCAGCCGGGGCTGGTTCTATGCCGACGACCTGAGCTATATGTCCCAGGCGACCGGGCGCAGCCTCGGCTGGGGCTACCTGACGGCATCGCTCAACGATCACTTCGTGCCGGGGCTGCGGCTGGTCTTCTGGATCATCAACCGGACGACCAGGCTGGACTACGGCATCACCATCCTGGCCCGGCTGCTGGTGCAGGCCGCCAGCACGTTGCTGCTCTACCGGCTGCTGGTATTGCTGGTCGGCCGCCGACCGGGCGTACTGCTGGTGCTCGCCTGGTATGCCTTCGGACCGCTGCTGATGCCCGGCTCGGTCTGGCTGACCACCTCGGTCCACCTGATGTCGGCGCAGCTTCTGGTCATCCTGGCGATCGATCTGCACGTCCGGTACTCGGTGAGCGGCCGCCTGCTGCTCGCGGTGGGCAGCACCGCCTGCCTGCTCGGTGGCGTGCTCTTCTGGGAGCTGTCCGGAATCACCGCGCTGATCCTGCCGATCGTCTCGCTCGGCTTCGTGCACTCCGGGCCACTCGGCCAGCGGCTTCGCCAGAGCCTGCGGCGCTGGCCGGGTTGGCTGATCCTCGGCGCGGTCCTCGGCAGCTGGCTGGCGGTCTTCCTCGGCGGGCCGTACGGCGGCTCGGCGCATCCGTTCGGTGCCCGCGATGCCCTGCAGGTACTCAAGGTGGGCTGGCTGGACGCCCTGGGACCGGCCCTGGTCGGCGGACCGTGGCGCTGGTTCTACTACGGCGACGTCTACTTTCCGGTGGCCGACCCGCCCTGGCCGATGGTGGTGCTGGCGCAGGTATGCGTGCTCGCGGTGCTGGTGGTGGCGGTGCGCCGGACCGGCCGGCGGGCGCTGCTGGCCTGGTCGATACCGCTGCTGACCTTCGTGATCGGGACGGTCACCGTCTCGGTGGGCCGCTTCTGGATCTATGGCGACCTGTCGCCGCGGGCGTTCAACTACGCCTTCATCCTCGCGGTGCCAGCCGCGCTGGCCGCCGGGCTCTCGCTGCTGCCCAGCTCGCCGGCGC
>JALYVK010000168.1 GCA_030853265.1 Actinomycetota bacterium | reverse complement strand
GGTGCCGGCCGGTTCGACGCGGACCTGGCCGGCACCGCCGACCTCGCCGACGCGCACCTGCAGGCGCTGCACCAGGCCGGCCGGACGGCGATGATCCAGCCGTACCTGAGCGGGGTGGATACCGCCGGTGAAACCGCGCTGATCTTCCTCGACGGCCAGTTCAGCCACTCTGTCTGCAAGTCGGCCATGCTGCCACCGGACAGCCGGCACCCGGTTGCTGGCGGCGACCTGTACGTCGCCGAGACGATCACCGCCCGGCAGCCCTCGGCAGCGGAGCTGGCGGTGGCCGACCAGGTGCTGACGCAGCTGACCGGGGGCCTCTCCGAGCCACTGCTCTATGCCCGGATCGACCTGCTGCCCAGCCCGGACGGTCCGCTGGTGGTCGAGGCTGAACTGACCGAACCCTCGCTGTTCCTGTCCTACGCCGAGGGTGCCGCGAGCCGGTTGGCCGAGGCGATCAGCGCGCGGACCGCCTGAATGACCGAACTGACCCCCCAGCTCGGTGACCAGCTGGCCGCCGGCGAGGCCGCCAAGACCGCCGCGCTGCGTCGGATGAAGCTGGTGGCGACCGGCGGACTGGTGCTGGCCGCGGTGGTCTTCGTGATCTGCCAGGTGGTCGGCGACAGGCACGGTGGCTGGCCGTTCGTCCAAGCGGCCAGCGAGGCGGCGATGGTCGGTGGCCTGGCGGACTGGTTCGCGGTGACCGCGCTGTTCCGGCATCCGCTTGGCCTGCCGATCCCGCACACCGCGATCATCCCGCGCAAGAAGGATCAGATCGGCGAGAGCCTGGGCGAGTTCGTCCAGCAGAATTTCCTCACCCCCGAGGTGGTCGGCCCGCGAGTGCAGGCCGCCCAGATCCCGCGCCGGATCGGCGAGTGGCTGGCCAGCGGCGACCGGCCGGAGCGGTTGTCCGGCGAGCTGGGGGTAGCGCTCACCGGTGCGAACGCGGTGCTCGCCGACGATGACATCCGGCTGGCTATCGAAAGCTTCGCCGATGCCCAGCTGCGCCGGCTGCCGGCAGCACCCGTGGTGGCCAAGGTGCTCGATCTGGCGGTCGAGGGCAACCAGCACCAGCTCCTGCTCAGCGAGGGCTTGAAGTCGGTGATGCGATTCCTGGACGACAACCGCGAGCTGTTCCGGCAGCGGGTCGCCGAGGAGTCACCGGAGTGGGTGCCGGACTGGGTGGACGGCAGAGTCTTCAACAAGCTGTTCAGCGGCGTGCAGTCGTTCCTGGCCGATGTGGCCGGCGATCCCGAGCACGCGCTGCGCAAGCAGTTCGACGAGCGGTTGCGGGTGTACGCCCTCCGGTTGCGGGAGGATCCGAAGGCCGCCGAGGCGCTGGAGCAGTGGAAGTCCGAGCTGCTGGATCACCCCGCGGTGCGCGGCGCGATCTCCTCGCTCTGGCTGCCGTTGAAGAAGGCTGTGCTGGAGGCGGCCGCCGATCCGAACTCCGAGCTTCGCCGGGTGGCCGCATCGGTGATCCGGCAGACCGGCCTGGCATTGAGTTCGGACAGTGAGTTGCAGGCAAAATGCGATCGCTGGGTGCTGGGCGTGATGGATCACGTGCTGGCGCATTACTCCGGTGAGCTGACCGGCGTGATCACCTACACGGTGTCGCGCTGGGATGCCGACTCGACCGCCCGGCGACTCGAACTGCAGGTGGGACGGGACCTGCAGTTCATCCGGATCAACGGCACCGTGGTGGGTTCGCTGGTCGGTGTGGTGATCTATTCGCTGAGTCGGCTGCTCTGAGTCGGCTGCTCTGAGCCGGCTGCTCTGAGCGGACGATCAGAGCGGGCTCGGTTAGCCTGGGCGCAGACCGGCTGAGCTGACAGCACGGGCTTGATCGGGTGGGGGAGCTATTACCGACGAGCAGGACGGCGGGCCCGAGACGCAGGCAATGCCGGCACCGGCGGGCACCGGCTGGTTGCTGGCCCAGCGCTACCGGATCCTCGCCCGGATCGGCGCCGGCGGGATGGCCGAGGTGTTCCGGGCACATGATGAGTTGCTGGCCCGCGACGTTGCGGTCAAGGTGTTCCGCAGCCAGCTGGACCCGGCCGACAGCGCCGGCGGCAGCCAGCGCCAGCAGATCGAGTTGCAGGCGCTGGCCCAGCTCAGCCATCAGAACCTGATCACCCTGTTCGACGGCTCGGTCACCGGCACCGACGGGCACGCCTACCTGGTGATGGAGTTGGTGGACGGCCCGAGCCTGGCCGCCCGGATCGAGGAGTCGCCGCTGTCCGAACCGGCAGCCCGCGAGGTTGCCGTCCAGATCTCGGACGCGCTGGACTACGTGCACGCCCGTGGCATGGTGCATCGCGACGTGAAGCCGGCCAACATCCTGCTCGGCACCGACGCCACCACCGGTGAGTCAGAGGTGCGGGCCAGGCTGTCGGACTTCGGCATCGTTCGGCTGTTGGGCAGCGATCACCTCACCAACGTCGCTTTCACGGTGGGTACCGCGTCCTATTTGGCACCCGAGCAGGCCCGCGGCGCCGAGGTTGGGCCGGCGGCGGATGTATATGCCCTGGGCCTGGTGTTGATCGAGGCGCTGACCGGGATACGCGCCTACCCGGGCGCGCCGATGGTGGCGGTGATGGCGCGGCTGGAACGGCCGCCGGAGATACCACCGGGCCTGCCCCAACCCTGGCCGGCGCTACTACCGGCGATGACCGCCCTCGACCCGGCCGACCGGCCCAGCGC
>JALYVK010000106.1 GCA_030853265.1 Actinomycetota bacterium | reverse complement strand
CTGCAGGACGGTTCGGCCGCGCAGGCCGGCCGGGTGGCCCAATGGGGTTATGAACTGGGCCTGAACCCGGTGCACCTGCTGCGGGTCGAAGTGGGCGGCCACGGCGGCCCGGAGGCAGCCGCCCGGACCGCGCGTTATGCCGCGCTGCGGCCCATGCTCGATGGTGCCTCGATCCTGCTCGGACACACCGCTGACGACCAGGCCGAGACCGTCCTGCTCGGCCTCGGCCGGGGGTCGGGCAGCCGTTCGATCGCCGGTATGCGACCGGCCGCCGGCGGCTACCTGCGTCCGCTGCTCGGGCTGCGCCGGGCCGATACCGAGGCGGCCTGCGTGGCACTCGGACTGCCGGTCTGGCAGGACCCGCACAACAGCGACCCGCGCTTTCGCCGGGTCCGGCTGCGCCGGGAGGTGCTGCCGCTGCTCGAGGAGGTGCTGGCCGGCGGGGTCACCGCGGCGCTGGCCCGGACCGCGGCCCAACTGCAGGACGACCTCGACGCCCTGGACCTGCTGGCCGGCCAGGCGCTTGCGGCAGCGCTGTCCGAAGGTGCCCTGCAGGTAGCAGAACTGGCCGTTCAGCCCGCCGCGATCCGCGGCCGGGTGCTCAAGAAGTGGGCCGAGGCGGGCGGTGCCGGGCCGCTGAGCGCCGGGCACGTCCAGGCCCTAGACCGGCTGGTCACCGACTGGCACGGCCAGCTGGGCGTCGACCTGCCGGGCGGCTATCGAGCGATTCGGGGATCGGGCAGACTGATGCTGACGACGCCGGCCGCAGAGCCATCGACACCGCCGAAGGCTTGGCGGCGTGATGGGCTGGCAGCCATCGACACCGCCGAAAGCCCGATGAACCAGGAGTGATTTGTGTCCGTTCTGGACGACGACATCGAGGCCACCGTGGTCTCCGCAGAGCAGATCCAGGTCAAGATCGTCGAGCTGGCGGCGGCCATCGACGCCGACTACGCCGATCGCGAGCCGCTGCTGGTGGGGGTGCTCAAGGGCGCGGTGATCTTCATGTCCGACCTGGCTCGCGCGCTGTCCCGGCCCTCGGAGATGGAGTTCATGGCGTGCAGCTCCTACGGCTCGTCCACCACCTCCTCGGGCGTGGTGCGGATCCTGAAGGACCTCGACCGCGACATCACCGGCCGCGACATCCTGATCGTCGAGGACATCATCGACTCGGGGCTGACGCTGTCCTGGTTGCTGAAGAACCTGCAGGCCCGCGAGCCGGCCTCGGTCGAGGTGGTGGCGCTGCTGCGCAAGCCGGACGCGATCAAGGTGCAGGTGCCGGTGAAGTACATCGGTTTCGATATTCCGAACGACTTCGTGGTCGGCTACGGCCTGGACTACGCCGAGCGCTACCGCGACCTGCCCTACATCGGACGGCTCAAGCCGGCCGTGCACGGCGGCTGAGGCCGCTTCAGCCCAGGCTGCGGGTGCCGGCCGCGGGGCCGGTAATGGCCGGTTTGTGAGCCGCCGGCCGCCCGGCTGGCGCGGGATGGCGCTATCTCACATATCCTGGTGCCAAGGAACTCAGCTGTACCGCGCAGCGTTCGACAGATGCGGGCACATCGCCGGTGAGGACCCGCTCGCCAGCACCGCCCGCAGCAGGATGTCACCAACGTTGGATATCCCGGCCTTGATCAGGAGGAAACGCCCGGTTGCCAGTCTCCGGGCGAACGCAATATGGATCGTAAGCGCCTAGCACGCTCGCCGATACTGTGGGTGGCTCTCGCAGTCATCCTGGTTTTCATCCTGCCCCAGCTGCTGACCGGCGGCAGTTCCTACAAGTCGGTCAAGACCTCCGACGCGCTGTCCCAGATCAGCGCGGGCAACGTCAAGTCGGCGACCATTCACGACAAGGAATCCTCGGTCGACCTGGATCTGAAGTCTGCCTTCAACGGCAAGACCAAGATCAGTGCGTCGTACCCGAGCAATTTCACCGAGACGCTGACCAACGACCTGATCAAGTCCACCGGCTCGACGTTCACCACGAAGCAGAGCAAAGAGAACGCGCTCGTCAGCATCCTGCTGTCGCTGCTGCCGATCCTGCTGATCGCCGGCGTGCTGTTCTTCGTGATGTCTAACCTGCAGGGCGGCGGCTCGAAGGTGATGAGCTTCGGCCGGTCCAAGGCCAAGCTGGTCAGCAAGGACACGCCCAAGACCACCTTCGCCGACGTGGCCGGCGCGGACGAGGCCATCGAAGAGCTGGAAGAGATCAAGGACTTCCTGGCCAACCCGGCGCGCTATCAGGCGATCGGGGCGAAGATCCCCAAGGGCGTGCTGCTCTACGGCCAGCCCGGTACCGGTAAGACGCTGCTGGCGCGCGCGGTGGCCGGTGAGGCAGGCGTGCCGTTCTACTCGATCTCCGGCTCGGACTTCGTCGAGATGTTCGTCGGGGTCGGCGCCTCCCGGGTCCGTGACCTGTTCGAGCAGGCAAAGGCGAATGCCCCCGCGATCGTGTTCGTGGACGAGATCGACGCGGTCGGCCGGCACCGCGGCGCCGGCATGGGCGGCGGCCACGACGAGCGCGAGCAGACCCTCAACCAGTTGCTGGTCGAGATGGACGGCTTCGACGTCAAGGGCACCGTGATCCTGATCGCGGCTACCAACCGTCCCGACATCCTGGACCCGGCGCTGCTGCGGCCGGGTCGGTTCGACCGCCAGATCGCGGTCTCAGCGCCGGACATCATCGGCCGCCGGGCGGTGCTCGAGGTGCACGCCAAGGGCAAGCCGTTCGCCGCCGACGTCGACCTGGCCACCATCGCCCGCCGGACGCCCGGTTTCACCGGCGCCGACCTGGCGAACGTGGTCAACGAGGCCGCCCTGCTGACCGCGCGCAAGAACGGCCGGCTGATCACCAACGAGGCGCTGGAAGAGGCCATCGACCGGGTGATCGCCGGACCGGAGCGCAAGACCCGGGCGATGAGCGACAAAGAGAAGCGGGTCACCGCCTACCACGAGGGTGGCCACGCGCTGGCCGCCTGGGCGATGCCCAACCTGGACCCGGTGCACAAGGTCACCATCCTGCCGCGCGGCCGCTCGCTCGGGCACACCCTGGTGCTGCCGCTCGAGGATCGCTACACCCAGACCCGCGCCGAGATCCTGGACCAGCTCGTTTACGCCCTCGGTGGCCGGGCTGCCGAAGAGCTGGTGTTCCACGAGCCGACCACCGGTGCGTCCAACGACATCGAGAAGGCCACCTCGCTGGCCCGGTCGATGGTCACCGAATACGGCATGAGCGCCAAGCTCGGCGCGGTGAAGTACGGCACGTCCGATGCCGAACCGTTCATGGGCCGCGACTACGGCCACCAGCGTGACTACTCCGAAGAGATCGCGTCCTGGATCGATGAAGAGGTCCGGGGCCTGATCGAGGCCGCGCACGACGAGGCCTGGGAGATCCTGGTTCAGTACCGCGACGTGCTCGATTCGCTGGTGTTCGAACTGGCCGAGCGCGAGACGCTGAACAAGGAAGACCTGGAGCGGATCCTGGCCCCGGTGCACAAGCGGCCGCCGCACAGCGCCTTCGCCGGCTTCGGCAAGCGCACCCCGTCAGACCGGCCGCCGATCGAGATTCCGGCGACCGTCCGGCCGGTGCCCGCTGCCAACGGCTCGGCCAACGGCGCCTCGCACGGCGGGTCGGACGGCTCGTCCAACAGCGGCTCGTCCAACGGCAGTCCGGGCATCGGCGCGCAGCCGGCGCCGGAACCGGCGACCATGCCAGGTGGCGCGGCCTACCCGCCGGCCCCCGGCTACCAGCAACCCGGTTACCCGCAGTCGCCGGGCTATCCGCCGCCGCAGTCCTACCCGCCGGTGACCGGTTACCCGCAGTCGCCCGGGTATCCGCCGCCGCAGTCCTACCCCCCGCCGAACGGCTACCCCGAGCCGAGTTACCCGCCGGCCGACAGTTACCCGCCGGCAACTGGCCAGCCGGATCCGAACTACCCGCCTGTTGGTAGCTACCCGCCGCCCAGCGGTCAGCCGGACCCGAGCTACCCACCCGCTGACGGCCAGCAGCCGCCGACCGGTCAGCGACCGGACGCCGACCACGAGACCAAGCAGTTGCCCGCCATCGAACCCGACCATTCGCACTGGCCATTCGGCCATGGCGACGACCGTCGCTGATCGGCGCGGGTCCGTCCGCGGATGAGCGAAGTAGACCAGGCGCGGGCTGCGGCCGCCGTCCGGGAATTGCTGCTGGCGATCGGTGAGGACCCCGACCGGGAGGGGCTGCGTGCCACCCCGGAACGGGTCGCCCGGTCCTACGTCGAGATCTTCGCCGGCCTACACGCCGACCCGGACGAGGTGCTGCAGACCACGTTCGATGAGAACCACGACGAGCTGGTGTTGGTCAAGGACATCCCGCTGTACTCGACCTGCGAGCACCACCTGGTCACCTGGCACGGCTCGGCCGCGGTCGGCTACATCCCGGGTGTCGACGGCCGGATCACCGGACTGTCCAAGCTGGCCCGGGTGGTCGACCTGTACGCCAAACGGCCGCAGGTCCAGGAGCGGCTGACCGCCCAGGTGGCCGACGCGGTGATGCGCAGGCTGCAACCCCGGGGCGTGATCGTGGTGGTCGAGGCCGAGCACCTGTGCATGGCCATGCGCGGCGTGCGCAAGCCCGGCACCAGGACGATGACCTCGGCCGTCCGGGGCATCTTCAAGAGCGATCCGAGGACCCGGGCCGAGGCGATGAGCCTCATCCTCGGCCGATGACGGCTCCGTCCGGGCTGCCTCAGCGCGCCGACCGGATCGTGGTGATGGGCGTGCTCAACGTGACGCCGGACTCGTTCTCCGACGGCGGGCGCTACCTCGACCTGGACGACGCCGTCGGGCATGCCCTCGAGCTGTCGGACGAGGGCGCGGACCTGATCGACGTCGGTGGCGAGTCCACCCGGCCGGGTGCGTTGCGAGTGCCGGCCGAGGAGGAAGCCCGTCGGGTGGTGCCGGTAATCCGGCGGCTGGCCGAGGCCGGGCTGGTGGTCAGCGTGGACACCTACCGGGCGGCGGTCGCCGAGCAGGCGCTGGCTGCTGGTGCGCGGATCGTCAACGACGTCTCCGGCGGCCTCGGCGATCCGGAGATGGCCCGGGTGGTGCGCGAGGCCGGCTGCCCGTGGATCCTGATGCACTGGCGGGGACACTCGCGCGACATGGCCGCCCTCGCGCACTACGACGATGTGGTTGCCGAGGTCCGCGACGAGCTGCTGTGCCGGGTGGACGAGGCGGTCAAGGCGGGCGTGGACGCCGATCAGCTGGTGTTGGACCCCGGTCTGGGGTTCGCCAAGCACGCCGAGCACAACTGGACGTTGCTGGCGCACTTCGAGGCGCTGACCGGGCTGGGGTTGCCGGTATTGCTGGGGGCATCGCGTAAGTCCTTCCTCGGCCGGCTGCTGGCCGAACCGGGGGAGCAGGCGCCCCGGCCCAGTGCCGGGCGTGAGGATGCGACCACCGCGCTGAGCATGTATGCCGCGCTGAACGGAGCCTGGGGGGTTCGGGTGCACCACGTCCGTCCGAATGTCGATGCCGCGCTCGCGGCCGCCGCGATCCTGGCCGCCGGCGGCCGGCCGGTCCGATGAGCGATCGGATCGCGCTGACCGGGCTGCGGGTGCACGGCCGGCACGGGGTGTTCGACTTCGAGCGTCGGGACGGCCAGGACTTCGTGGTCGACGTCGAACTGGAGCTCGATACCTCGATCGCGGCTGCCTCCGACGAGCTGGCCGACACCGTGCACTACGGCGAGCTGGCCGAAGGGCTGGCCGCGGTGCTGTCGGGCGAGCCGGTGAACCTGCTCGAGACGCTGGCCGAACGGCTGGTCGAGGTGTGCCTGGCCGATTCTCGGGTAGCGGCCGCCACCGTCACCGTGCACAAGCCGCAGGCGCCGATCGCGCTCAGCTTCACCGACGTCGCGGTCACCATCCGCCGGGAGCGGCCGTGAGCCGCGCGGTGCTGTCCATCGGTTCCAATATCGAGGATCGGCTGGCACACCTGCGCATCGCGGTCAACGAACTTTCGCCTTATCTGACAGCGGTATCGCCGGTCTTCCAGACACCGCCGTGGGGCCTGGTCGAGCAGCAGCCGTTCCTCAACGCCGTGCTGATCGCTGTCGATGAGCACGCGAGCCCGGCCGACTGGCTGGCCCGGGCGCAGGCCTGCGAGCAGGAGGCCGGTCGGACCCGCGAGCTGCGCTGGGGTCCGCGGACCCTGGACGTGGACGTGATCGCGGTGGACGAGGTGCTCAGCACCGACCCGGACCTCACCCTGCCCCATCCTCGGGCGGCCGAGCGGGCCTTCGTCCTGGTGCCGTGGTGGGCGGCCGATCCGGAGGCCGTGCTGCCCGGTGGCGGCTCGGTGCTGAGCCTGATCCGGGCGCTGCCCGCCGGTGAATCGGACGCGGTCCAGCTGCGGCTCGGCATGGAGCTGCGGCCGTGATCCGACGTACCAACCTGACCGATCTGCTGGTGCCCTTCGGGGCCGGGCTGGTGCTGAGCTACCTGCTGCTGAAGCTGGTGTACGAGTCGTTGCCGCCCTTCCAGTGGTTCACCGCGCTGCCGATCGCCGCGCTGGCCGTCGCCGAGTTCGTGGTGGCCGGCCGGGTCCGGGCGGCGGTCCGGCACAAGCCGCAGGCCAAGCCGATGACCGCGCTCGCGATCGCCCGGGCGGTGGCGCTGGGCAAGGCCACGGTGCTGGTCGCGGCGGCGGTTGTCGGAGCGGCGGTAGCGCTGCTGATCGAGGTGGTTCCGGACGCCGGACGGACCAACGCGGCGGCCCATGATCTCAAGGTCGGCGCGGCGCTGGTGGTCGTCACCGCACTGCTGGTCGCTGGCGGGCTGGTGCTGGAACGAGCCGGCATCGACCCCGGCCACGGTCGCGGCTGATTTCGGGGCAGGACCGTGTGATGGGGCTGTTGGGACGCCGCGCGGTGCGGGACGACCACTAAGTTCGGTTAACAAAACTAGCTAGACTGCCTCGCATGCCACGCCGTGACCAAGCCCGAGCCCCGTTGGGGTTCTGGCGAATCGCGGCAATCGTGCTCGCGTCCGCGCTCGGCCTGGTCGCGGTCTGCTTGGTGGTGTTCGGTACCAGCCAGCGGCAGCTGCAATTCGGCGTGCTGCTGGGCCTGTGGGGCGGCTTGATCGGCGCGTTCCTGGTGTTCGGCAGCCGCCGCAGCCAAGCCGAGCAGACAGCCCAGCTCGCCGAGGCGGAGTACCGAGCCAACCAGCTGCACGAGGCGCAGGTGCAGGTCTCGCAGCTGCAGCGGGCGCAACTCGAAGCCGCCCAGGAGGTCCGTTCCAAGCAAGAGGTCGAGCTGCGCAAGCTGGGCGAGGTGCAGCTCTCGCGAGAGGTCGCGGCCCGCCGGGAGGCTGATCTCAACCTCGAACTCTCGCTGCGCCGCGAGATCGAGCGGATGATGAACGAGCACATCGGGGCGCTGCGGGACGAGGTCGCGGCCCTGCGCGCCGAGGTGGTCGACAAGCTCGGCGGCCAGCTGCGGCTGGAACGGATCGAGACCACCCGCCTGATCGGCTCGGACCTCGAAGCGCTGCAGCACGAGATCCGGCGGCTGGGCCGCAGCCAGGAAAGCATCGCCTCGCCGTCGGCAGCCGTGTCCGCCCCGCTACCGCACCTCAACAGCCGGTCCGAGCAGGACATCGTGGACGCGGAGGTCATCGAGGCCGAGCACGCCGCCGAGCACCAGCAGTCACCGCCGGTGGCCCGTGCCCCGGCTGCCGCTGCGTCGACTATCCCGGCTCCGGCTGCTCCAGTCCCGGCCCCGGCTGCGACGGTCCCTGCCGCCCCGGCGAATGTCCCGGCCCCGGCCGGTGTCCCGGCTTGGGCGGCTGGCCGGGCACCAGCGGCTGGCCCGGCCGGTACTCCTGCCCCGGCGACCACCGCCTCTGAGCCCGCAGCCCCGGAGAGTTCGCCGGCCCCGGTCCGTGCCCCGGCCACCGGCCCGGCTAGTACTCCGGCCCCGGCCACCGGCCCGGCAAGTACTCCGGCCCCGGCCGTCCCGGCTAGCACCACCGCCCCGGCCGCCCCGGCGAGTTCGCCGACCCCGGCCACTACTCCAGCCCCGGCCTGGTCGGCGCCGACCGTGGTGGGCTCGGATGCGCTGACCGCCGCCGCGCCGCCGGAACCGGTTCCCGACCAGGCCGGTGGCGGAGTGCCGCCGCTCTACCGGCAGAGTGAGCAGGTGGCCGCTTTCACGTCGTCCTTCGATCCGTTCGCCGGATTGCCCAGGCTCAGCCCGCTACCCGATGATATGGAGCTGATCCACGACCCGGAGCCGGCCGCAGTTTCCCCCGATCCTGAAACGGAATCCTCGACCGGACGCCGCCGAGCACCGGATGACGAGGATCCCGAACCACCGCCGCGTTACCACGGCCGGCGGCGGGCCAACGGCGAGCTGATAGCGGACTCCGAGCCGTCAGGCCCGGCCGGCGAAGACAGCCAGCCCGCCTCGGCCGGCGAAGACAGCCAGCCCGCCTCGACCCCGCCAGCCGACAATGACAGTGACGATGAAGACGAGCCGGTGGTCGGTCGCCGCCGGGCTACCGACGGCCCCGGTCGCCGCCGCGCACCCGATGATGCCCCCGAAGACCTGAGGGCCCGAATCACCCAGCACTGATCTGGCGCTACGGCGTCTGTTCGAGCACTCCCTCGACCTGCCTAGTGACAGTCGTGTAGTACCAACCGAGGGCCACATAGGAGCCATCCGGCGCGCACCCCACGTCGTACAGCGCGCCACCATAGTTCGGCTCGCCGTCCGCTGGCTCCGGAGCTTGCACCGCTGTCCATTGGCCGCCGGACAGGATCTCGATCAACGCGTGCTGGCCGAGGTCGCCGGTATACGAGCCGACCGCGACGCAGGATCCGGCCGAAACGCAGCTGAGCGACCTCAGCGAGGGGTGTGGCTTGGCTATCGCATCGGCGGGTAACGGCGCCTGGATGGAACTCCACCTGCCGTCTGCGAGGCTGGCCAGCAGAACCCGGGACACCCGCGGGGCCTGGTTGTCGTCGTACTGGCCGACCATCGTGCAGGAGCCGACTGCCACGCAGGTCACCGGACCGAGTGAGGCGAACGGGTAACTCGAAGCGTTGGCCGGCATCGGGGCGTCCCGGCTAGTCCACTGGCCGTCGGATAGCGTGTCGACGAACCCGTTCATGGTCTGGCGGATGTTCGGGGCGGGCCCGACCGCCAGGCACCAGCCGGTGGCTGGGCAGGAGACCGAGGTTAAGCCAGCTCCGTCGCTCGAGTAGCCGGTAGGTAGCGGGGCCGCGGTAGCGCTCCATATCCCGCCCGACAAGGTCTCCACGAGCGGACCGGTGGTTGAGTCAAGAACGTCGTAGCTGCCAACAGCGGTGCACGCACCGGCTGCCGGGCAAGCCACCGAGGCGAGCGAGGCGAGCGGGTCGTAGTCGTGTACAGCCGGCAATGGCAACCGAACGGGCGTCCAACTGCCGGCGCTCAGGACGTCGGACAATGCTTGCGTGTCGCCGGCGGTGTCGACGTAATTACCCACCAGTACGCAGGATCCAACCGCGCCACAGGCCAGATCGGAAAGCCTGATCAAGCCAGAACCGTCAAGAGCATCGGCGGGTACCGGAGCCTGGATAGCGCTCCATGAACCGTTGGACAGCGTCTCGATCAGTCCGAGGTTGTTTCCGCTGACTACTTCGGTATACGAGCCCGCCGCGACGCAGTAGTCGACTGCGGGGCAGACCACCCAGCTCAGGCCGGCTGCGGTGCCGTTCGCGTTGGCCGGCAGCGGCGGGACGGGCATCGGGGTCCACGTCCCGCCGGCCAAGGTGAGGATCGAGGCGCTGTTGTCGCCACCGCCGACAGCGATGCAGGAACCAGCGGCGGGGCAGGCCACCGCACCAGGGAAGCTGCGTTGCGGGCCGACTCCGTCCGGCGCCTGGGTCGGGGTGAAGGTGGCCGGTGCGCAGTCGCCACAGCTGAGGTAGTAGCCGGCGAGGTCGGCGATGAGGTCGGTGGGTCCGGTGGAGCCGTTGTAGAGGGTGATTTTGCCGTCGGGGCCGACGGGGGTGATGACGAGGTTGGCGGTGGATTGGTGGGCGGTGTAGTTGAGGTTGGAGGTGCTGGGTCGGGTGGTGCCGCTGGGGTAGCTGCTGATCCAGCCGGTGGTGGTGGGGTTGATGGCGGTGAGGGTGAGGGCGATGGCGGCGAGGCCGGTGGTGGGGAGGTTGTTGCGGCCGGTGATGGTGAGGGTGATGGTGTGGTGGGCTGGGAGTGGGGTTTTGGGTGCGCCGTTGCCGGTGCGGGTGTCCAGTAGCCGGGACGGGGTGAGGGGGGCGTAGGAGCCGGGGCTGCTGGGGGTGCCGGATAGGTAGTAGCCGGCGATGTCGGCGATGAGGTCGGTGGGTCCGGTGGAGCCGTTGTAGAGGGTGATTTTGCCGTCGGGGCCGACGGGGGTGATGACGAGGTTGGCGGTGGATTGGTGGGCGGTGTAGTTGAGGTTGGAGGTGCTG
>JALYVK010000105.1 GCA_030853265.1 Actinomycetota bacterium | reverse complement strand
GCGCCCAGGCCACCGGTGTCGCATTGCCGGCCTCGATGGTGGCAGGGGCGCCGCTGCTGGCCCGGGACGGGCGCCCGGTGCTGGTGATCGATGAGGATGCCACGATCACGATCGCGCACAGCGAGAAGGAACAGGCCGCGGCGACGTTTAAGCACACGTGGGGTTTCCATCCGGTGTTGGCGTTCTGCGACAACACCAGCGAAGCCCTGGCCGGGATGCTGCGGCCCGGCAACGCCGGCTCCAATACCGCTGCCGATCACATTGCTGTCATCGACGCGGCGCTGGCGCAGGTCCCCGACGAGGCGCGCCACGGCTACCCGATCCTGTTCCGCTTCGACGGCGCCGGCGCTTCCAAGGCGCTGCTCGGACACCTGCGATCATTGCGTAACACCAACGTGGACAGCGAATTCTCCGTCGGCTGGGCCGTCACAGCCCGTGAACACGCTGCCATTGCCGCACTACCGAAGCGGGCCTGGACACCGGCGGTCGACATCGACGGCGACCCGCGCGAGTCGGCAGCGGTCACCGAACTCACCAGTCTGCTCCCTGCAGGCATGTTCACCGACTACCCGGCCGGGATGCGGATCATCGCCCGCCGCGAACGACCCCACCCCGGCGCCCAACTGGACCTGATCGAAGAACGAGACGGCTGGCGCTACACCTGCTTCGCCACCGACACCGGCATAGGGCAACACGCCTGGCTCGACGCCCGACACCGCGCCCACGCCCGCGTCGAGGACCGAATCCGCTGCGGCAAGGACACCGGCCTGGGCCGGTTCCCGTCACGTCAGTTCGCGATCAACCAGGCCTGGCTGACCTGCGTACTCACCGCGATCGACCTCATCACCTGGACCCAAACCATCCTCTTGCACGACGAGCCAGCACTGGCCAAAGCCGAACCGAAGACGCTGCGCTACCGACTGCTGCACGTCGCTGCCCGACTCGTGCGCGGTGGCCGCCGACTCCGGCTCAAGATCGACCGCAACTGGCGCTGGGCCGACACCCTCGCCGCGGCCTTCCACCGCCTGCAGGCCCTACCCACACCACGAACCTGAACCAGCACCCCGACCCTTCGACCGGCCAGGACAACCCGGGAACCGAACCCGGGCAAACAGCCACGCCCCGCGGACGCGATCCCCACGCAAAGATCAATTCACGCAGTGAAGATCAACCTCGCCCTCGACCTGAATAACCAGGGCTAGAGTCGCGGATCTGCGCGTCGAAGCGACACAGTTTCAGCCAGCAGGGTGTCGGCAGCAGCCGGAAATCGCCGTGCTGTGTCTCGCAGAATGCGTCGATGGCGGTCATGCGTTTCAGCTCGGCAGCGAGATTGCGATCTGGGCGAAAGATGTCCTGGTGCCGATTGTTCTTGCCGTGCTGAACGCGAGTCATCTTCTTGTACTGCACGAGCACGAACGCCTTCTCCTGCTCGTTCCAGTACACGACGTCGACGCCCAGTGTCCGTTCGACCGGTGTCCGGTTCGCGTTCATGACGAACATGCGCCGGCCCCGGCTTTCGTAGGCACGCCATGCTACGTCGCTGTTCGGCAGACTGAGCCAATCGCTGAACCGGTCGATGTCGTGGGCGATGAGGTGATCCTCCAAAGCCGGCGTCGCAGGCATGCCACCGAGGAAGGGGACACCGACCGGCGGTGGTGTCCACGCGCGCAGCACGTTGCGTCCCACACCACCGATGTCCAGGAGCAGCCCGAGACCGTCACGTTCCTGGCTTAGGATCTCGCCACGCCGACCTCGAGGCAGCCGAAGCCCGTTCGGTTGTTGGAGCCGCCCGATGAGATCCGCAACCGACGGACGCATCTCCACCAGCCCGGCCAATAGGGCGCGCGCCCCGGCCGGCGGCAAGATCCCGCGTCGGTCGAGTAGCCCGCGGTGACGTTTCGGCAATAGGGCTGCAAGCTCGGACGAGCGCACCTCGTCGATCTCTTCGATCTGATCGACGGTGACGATGCGGTCGAACGTGGTGATCGCCTGGCCGCCTCGCGCCTGGCCGATCCACTTGACCCCGTCGCCGTACATCAGAAGTGCGACATGCGCTTGGCTGCCTGCCCATGCGTCACGTCGCCACGCCTCGGTGAAGCGAGCATCCCGACCAGTGACGTCCTGCCAGTCGAGTCGATCGGCGAGTCCCTCGCCGCAGGAGATCAGAGCTACCACTGCGGTAGCGTCTCAAATCGATCACCACCAGTCGACGGAGCTGCAACTCCGCTCGGCCAGGTAAGCAGCTCCGGTCTCGGCACGAGCGGGCACCCCCGCTATCGCAGGACCTCTGATCGCAGCCCGGTAGGCGGAGGGTAGGACGCGGTCTCTGAGGCGGGCGCCGAGGGCCGGGCCAGCCTCGATGACGTATGGAAGAGCCATGCACAACGCTTGGGCCACGGTGTCATCGGAGAAAGCGGCGACTACAGCGTCGGCGTCACGCACGCCACCACCCTCGTCGATGCAGATGTAGCGCGGCTGCCGCTGAGGATGCGAGGGCGGTGGCGTCGTGGCTGAGGTCAGGTCTGCTGCAGACTGTCACCAGTTCGCGCAGCAGACCCCGCCGCCGTATATCACGCAGACGAAGACATACGTCCGCTGGTTCTAGCAGGACCTCGACCCGTGTGCCAGCTGCAACCTCTGAGGGCGCGAGCTATTCATCGTCGCCGAAGTCCGGTGGCCTCCATCCGCTCAAGTACCGATCGGCCAGCTCGATAAGGGAAGTAAGGTCTTCGGAGGCGTCGAAGCTACGCGTCCGATCGACTGCTTCTCTTAAAGTATCCTGTGATCCAAAGACGTCGACCAGTGCTTCCCAGGAGAGCCGGGCCGATCTGCGAACTGCTCGACTCCCGACTGTCTGGCTCCTGGTGAAGCTGCGCGCGTCGCGAAGTAGGGCTATGAACAGTTCAGGCGTACCGATGGTCCGGAGATACGTCGGGACGTCGGCACCGAACTTGTGGGCTCCGTAGAGGAGACGTAGGAGGTCGCGTTCGCCTGCCAGCATTGCCGGCTCAGCAGCGACGACCTGTGCGCCCAGTTGCGTCTCTAGGCTTTGGGCGTCCGTTTCTGCGACGAGCTTGTGTCCTGCGCCCTCTCGGTGCCCGACGATCGTTATCAGCTCAAGGCGGGATGACAGGTCGCGAATCTGCGGTAACGCTGTCTTGACCATCGCGAGGACGTCATCCTCCGCCTCCAAACGCCGGATCAAGCGAAGCACGACTCGGGCGACGACCATCCGTGCGTCAACGAGATCCCACATTCCACGCTGTCGCTCTGGGATGGCGGGGAGCTTGTTGAGCAAGACCACCGACGCAGGTAACACAGATTCATGCGGGTAGTCGTGCTCATATGCTTCAAGCGCCGAGATAACATCTTCAAGTTGGTCGGGCTTGATCTCATTAAGTGCGGCTTCTAGTCCCGCCTGATCGGTGAAGTATCCGTACAAGCGTTCGGCGGCAATGAACGCGTCCATGCTGTCGCCCGCGAGACGCTCAATGTATCGGCGTAGGACTTCACCGTGGGCGACGCGGCGTGCCTTTAACCAAGTGGGGAGCCAGTCAGACCCATGGCGACTGCCCGAGGTGTACCGCAATCCCACCGGGAAGAGACGCTCAAGCATGGCTGATGCGACATCCCGGTGGCCTTCGGATTCAGCGCCCGCAAGTAGCGACCCGACGGCCGCCTTGCCGGCATCGTCGCGGCCGGAATGGCCTCCGAACACGTCACCCACCTCGGTCAGATAAGCTTGGCAGCCGTAGATCGCGTTGAAGGTGTCAGGCATGAAGACTCGGACCGCTTCGAGTGCCAGGAGGTCGACGAGCTCAATCTCGTCCTGCAGTTCGCGGAGCGAGGCGTCGATCGAACTCGCGAACCGACGCACGTCCCGCATGTTCTTGATCAACGGCCAGACGATCTCTGACAAGACATCCGGCCAGCGCCCCTCATCGAAACGGATGGCGGCGCCCGTCGCATCGATCGCCTCATTGAGTACCCGGGCGAAGGTGGTAAGGAGCAGTCGTTCAGGCAGTTGCGGGATGTCTACCGTTGTCTGCATTATCTTTTCGAGGTAGTCACGACCAGCAACACCGTCGTCGGTCAGCGCCTCTTCAACTCGTCGGCGATCGAAGGCCAGCAGGTAGATCACGTTGGGGAAGCTGGCCGTGAGGCGAACGAGCTTGAAGATCTCGCGTACCTCGGCGGTAGTAAGACGGTCCATGTCGTCGATGACGATCACGATCGGCACGTCGAGATCTCGCAGTTGCTTGACCAAGTCGGTCCGGCGAGTCTGGATGGTGCCCTTCCGCTCGTCGCTGACCTTCTTGATGTAACCCGAGGCGCTGCGGAAGCGGGCGAGCCAGACCCCCACGAACGGCAGCCCCGTGAACGGCGTCAACAACTGGGCATAGGAATCAAGCGAGTCCGCGATCGCTTGGAAGCGCTTGCCCTTCAACCGTAACTGACCGGCCACCTCGTTGAAGAAGGACTCCATCAACTGCTCGGCGCCCGAGAACATCCAGGGGTTGAAGTCCAGCACCGGGACCGCCGGCTCTTGAGCCAGGTTTTCCCGAACAAGGTTCACCAATGAGGTCTTGCCAGAGCCCCACGGACCCAGCACGCCGAATACATAGCCACGGCTAGCATCAACGACTCGGAGGCTGTCTGAGACTGACTTCGCGACCTTACCTCGATGGAGCAAGTCCTCTGAAGCGGTCTCGATCGGATTGTCTGCCTGCGACATGCGCTTAGCGTCCCGGCCTCTCTCAACGGCGCTTCAGGCGCCCATAACGATGGTCCGCAGCCTAGCCGCTCTAACGCCCGACGTAGCCATATTCGGCGTTCTTGAGCGCCCTGGCTCGAAGATTCGATCGGCTAGGTGCCACCGCCCCTGCAGCCCATCGGCGTGACGCCTCGACGCCAGGTACGCCGACCCCGATGTTGAACTTCTTACTATGGGCGAGGGCAAGGAACTTGATCTTGCCGATGCTATGACGAGCTAGAGGCACGCTGCCTGCCGGCGGATGCGACCAGACGATGACCGCGACGGCTCCTAATTTCTGACCCTGTTACGCAGACTTCCTGACCCTGTTGAGAGGTGGCAGAAACCCATGCTCCAGTTTCGCTCCAGTACCGGCGAGTAACCCAGACAAATCAGGCACACGCTAATCCGACATAAACAAGATTCCGGGTACGGATATTGGTCTAAATCGACCTAAATTGGGTGGTGGAGCTGAGGGGATTCGAACCCCTGACCCCCACACTGCCAGTGTGGTGCGCTACCAGCTGCGCCACAGCCCCTCACCAATCAACCCGCCGTTTCCAGCGGGCCGAGAAGTGAGTTTACACAGCCTCCGACAGCCGACCGCACCAGCCCACGACAAGCCGTCCCACCACCCCCCCGACCAGCCGAACACCAGCCGACCCATCAGCCCCAGACCAGCCAGCCCCACCAAC
Organism: Actinomycetota bacterium; assembly: GCA_030853265.1. Lineage (GTDB taxonomy): Bacteria > Actinomycetota > Actinomycetes > Mycobacteriales > Jatrophihabitantaceae > Jatrophihabitans_A. The sequence goes on along the minus strand of JALYVK010000105.1, from coordinate 5,121 downwards.
GCCAGCCGATGCCGAACCGACTGACACACCAACCACAAAGCCGACCCGAAGTCACCCCGCAGCCAACCAAAGCCGTCCCGCGCGCCACGCCGACACCCCCCGGATTCATTGAGGCGCAGGTCGCTCAGCCATACTTGGGGAGAGCCGTACCGGCCTCCCGCCGCCCAACGACACCCCAGTGGAGCGGCGAGGACAACTCATGAGGGAGACATTCGTGAACCGCAAGGAACTGGTGACCGCGGTCGCCGAGCACGCCGACCTGGAGCAGAAGACCGTCGACGCAGTCCTGCGCAGCCTGCAGTCCACCTTGGAAGGTGCCGTAGCCAAGGGCGACAAGGTCAGCGTCCCCGGCTTCTTCGCCGTCTCGGTCGGCAAGCGTGCCGCCCGCGAAGGACGTAACCCGGCAACTGGCGAGACCATCCAGATCGCCGCTGCGAACACCGTCAAGTTCACCGCTGGCAGCGCCATGAAGGATGCCGCCAACCGGTAGGTATCGACAGCACAGCGGGGCCGGTATCCCATCTGGGATACCGGCCCCGCTGTCGTTTCGCCAGCTGGCGAGAGCTACTTCTTGGACGTACTGGCCGAAGGCTTGGTTGACGCCCTCGACGCCGGCGGCTTGGCCGTAGCAGACCCGGACGCGGACGGGGTGGCCGTCGGCGACGGGGCCGCGGTCGACTTGGCCTGCGACAGCGCGGTCTGGATGGCAGCATCGACCTCGGCCAGCGTCACCACCGCACCGTTCTTGCCGTTCACCAGCTTGTTGTTGACGTACACCGTCGGCGTGCCGTTGACGCCCCGCTTGGACGCGGCATCGGTCACCCCGGCCACCAGGTCCTTGTGCGTGTCGCTGGTGACGCAGGTAGAGAAGTCAGCACTGGTGATGCCGGCCTGCTTGCCCCAGTCGATCAGCTGCGAATCGGGCTTGCCGTTGCCGTTCTCGGCGGGCTGGTTGTTCTGGCCGTCGGCGTTCTTGCCGTACAGGATGTCGTGGAACTTCGCGAAGGCAGCCGGGCTCTGGTCCGCGGCGCAGTAACCGGCGTTGGCGGCCCGCGACGAGTATTTGTTGCCGTTGGACGAGGCGTCCAGGAACGACATCACGTGGTAGTTGACCTTGATCGTGGTGGCCTTGATCTTGGCGTCGAAGTCCGCCGTCAGGCCGCTCTGCTCGAGCTCGTTGCAGATCGGGCACTGGAAGTCTTCATAGACATCCACCAGCACCGGCGCCGACTGGTTTCCCACCTTGACGCCGTTGGCAGAGGTCGCGTTGGCGGTGTCGGCGGTCGGTGAGATCTTGGCCCGGTTGCTCTGCACCCCGATCGCGATGAAGCTGATCAGGATGACGGCGATCGCGGTACCGGCAGCGATGTAGCGCTGCTTGTGCCTGAGCTCGACCTCGGCGGCGGCCCTCGCGGCCCGGTACCGCTTCAGGTTCTTCTCGCTCTTGGCCTGCTTGCCGGTCAGCCCCGGAACCTGCTCGCTGCTGATGATCCAGCTGTCGATCGACAGCTTGGTCAGCGGCCAGAGGATCAAGAAAACCGCCAGCACCAGCAGCCCCAGATCGCGCAGCACGTCCAGCGTGTACGCGGTCGAGTTGGACTGCCCGCCGCCGCCGAAACAGCCGCAGCTGATCTTGATGTCGCGCGCCGAGGCCTGCAGGATGCCGATGATGAACACCGTGAACAGCGCCGCGCTGACCGCGGCGGCGTAGCGCACGATAAGCCCGGCCAACAGCAGGATCGCCAGCACCAGCTCCAGCATCGGCAGGCCGTACCCGATCGCCTGGCTCAGCCATTCCGGCGTCGCGTCATAGGCCCGGACGGCCCGCACGAACGTCCGCGGGTCACCGATCTTGGACAGCGATGCCCAGGCCCACACCGCGGCCAACACCAGCCGGACCACCAGGCCCGCCCAGCCGAGCCGCTCCCGGTGCGCCGATAAAGCTGCGAACTTCACGTCGAAGTACCTCTCACTTGGTGCCGGTTACCAAAGGCAGATCATGCGCGATTTGTGCCGCTTCGTCATTACTTTGCAGAAAAGCGACGCGCGCGTAGTCGTCAGAACCGTAGAGCAAGACCTGAGCCGAGTGCGTCTGGCCCTCGTCCTCGGCCAGTGTCACGTGCGCGGCGACCTGGGCGGCATCGACCTGGGACTGGGTTCCGGTCAGGCCGACGAAGCGGTTGGGCAGCCCCGGGTCGAACTTGGCCAGGTAGTCCCCCAGCACCTTGCTGGTGTCCCGCTTGACGTCGGTGGTCACGAACACCACCTGGGTCGCGGACCGGAGGGCGGCCGGGACGCTCTGCAGCGCCTGGGTGATGTCGGCCAGCGTGGTCGGGCAGACGTCCGGGCAGTGCGTGTAGCCGAAGTAGAGCAGCGTCGGCTTGCCCGCGGTGACCGCGCCGAAGCGATACGGCTTGCCCGCGGTGTCGATCAGGGTGAACTGCGGCCGGGGCTGGGCGGGAGTCAGGCCGAGCCCGGAGTAGGTCGGGTCGGTGTGGTTGTTCAACTGCGAGGCGGACGGGGCCGCCGAGCCTGCCGAGCCACCGGAGGAACAGCCGGCCAGCAGGGCCAGCGCCAGCGCCGGAACCAGCAGCAGTGCCCGCCTCATTTCGGCGTCCCCGCGGTCGGCACCGGAGCGGTTATCCCGATCACCGGGGCGGTCACCAGCACGTCACCGGCCTTGGCGAAGGTGAACTGCAGGTTCACGCTCTGGCCGGCCTTCAGCGGCCCGTACAGCTTCTCGATCATCACATGCCCCTTGCCCGGCGACAGGCTGTAGCTGCCGTGCGCCGGAATCGTCAGCCCACCGGACGTTGCCTGCATGGCGCCGCTGGCGTCCTCGGTGTGCAGGGTGGTCTGCGCACCTGCCCCCGAGGCCACCGTCTCGAGGACGTCGGCGGTGTCGGAGGTGTTGTAGATGGTGAAGTAGGCGGCCGCGTTGATGCCGTTGGCCGGCTCCCGGACGTAGGCGCCAGCGACGACGATCGGCTCGCCCTGAGCGGCCGGCATGCTCGACGGGGCCATCGGCTGCGGCAGCGCGCCGCGCACCAGGCCGGCGAGGCCGACCAGCACCACCACGGCGGCGGCAACCAGGGACAGCGGGGGACGGTTCACGAGGCGGATGATCTCTCACTCAGATGTTGCGCGGCTGTGGACATCGATTCTTTCGTTAGTAGACCCGCAGGGTGGCCACCGCGGTGGTGGAGTCGAACTGCGAGGTCTGCACCGTGACGGTGATCTGCCAGTTGCCGGCCGAGGGCAGCAGCACCCCGGAACCGCTGTAGCTGTTCGGTCCGACCGCCTGCAGCGTGACCGGGATCGGCCCCAGTTGCTTGGCCGGCAGGCTGGCGGTCGCGGTCACGCTGGTCGGCTTGATACCGCCGGTCAGCTGGATGGTGATCTGGACGTCGCCGTGCACGCCCGGATCGACCTCGACCACCGCCCTGGCCGCTGCGGTCACCGCGACGGTGGCGATCCGGGGCTTGCCGCGCTCGGCGGCCAGCGCCACCTTGCCCGGCGGCTGGGCGATCAGCACTCCGGTGGCGGCCAGCACGGCGGCACCGACCGTCACCTCGGTCAGCAGGGTGCGCCGGAGCCGGGCCAGCGTGCTCCGGCCATCGGTCGGGTTCAGCAGCGCCCGGCGGGCGAAGTAGCCGAGCGTAACCAGGCCGAGGAACAGCACCACCTTGAGCACCACCAGCTGCCCGTACCGGGTGGTGGTGATGGCATCGAGGGTGCCGATCTCACGCCAGGCCTGGATGGTTCCGGTGATCGCCAGGGTGGCCACGCAGGCCATCGCGATCCGGGAGAAGACCGGCAGCCCGGCCGACAGCTCGTCGGTGTCGCGGGCCTGCTCTGCCTCGGAGTAGTCACCGTCCTCGGAGTAGTCACCGTCCGAATAGTCTTCGGCCTCGTAATCACCGGCCTCGTACTCCTCCGAGGCCTCGTACTCAGCGGTCTCGAAAGAGCCGGCGCGCACCGTTCGGCTCAACGCCGCAACCAGCAGGATCACCAGGCCGCCGAGCCAGATGATCATCGCGCTCAGATGCAGCGCATCGACCAGCACCGCCAGCCAGCGCGGGTTGGCCGATTGGGAATGCCCCGACGCGGCAAAGGTAACCACGATGCCGACCCCGACGATGGCGGCCAGCTCCGGTGCCCAGCTCGGTCGCCGCCGGTGGTCGGCGAACAGCGCGGTCAGCACCGCTCCGAGTATCCCGATCAGCACCACCCGGACCGACAGCAGCTGGCCGGAGTTGACGTGCAGCGTGGCGTCGAGCAATCCGGTGTGCGTCGCGCTGGCCAGCCCACTGCCGGCCGCGTAGGGGCCCTGCAGGACGAACTCCCCCAGCGCTCCGAGCACCGCGATGCTCCAGCCGCTCCAGATCAGCCGCCGGATCGAGCGACGGCGCTGCCCGGACGGCCACAGCGAGAAGATCAGCCAGCTGCCCCCGACGATGCCGACCCCGGCGAAGCTCAACCAGTGGCTGGTCGCCAGCGACGCCGACACCGCCTGGTTCACCGGCGCCGAACCGGACGGTCCGCCGCCGGCTCCGAGCGCGCCATTGCCCACCACGTACCGGATCGAGCCGGCCACCGGGTGCGAGTCGGCCGAGATGACCCGGAAGCTGGCCAGGTAGCTGCCATCGCCCAGCCCCGACTTGAGCGCGACCGTGATCGAGCTACCGGTGCCACCGGGATGGCTGGCGCTACCCGACTCCACCCGCCGGCCGGTCGAGTCGACCACTCGCAGGTAGCCCAGATCCAGCCCGACCGCCTCGTCGAACCGGATCGTCACGCTGGTCGGGGACTTGGTCAGCCGGCTGCCGTCGATCGGATCGGAGCCGACCACGACCGCATGCGCTGAGGCCGGCCAGGCCAGCAGCAACAACCCCGCGCCGGCCGCCAGCAGCGCCACCCCGAGCCGCAGTAGCCGCCTCACGCGACACCGCGCCGACGCGGTCCACCGGCAGCGTCCACCGAGCCGAGATCGGTAGCTGTCTGTGCCGGACCGGGCGCTGGTAGCCGTTCCATCCGCGACATCAGGGCAACCAGTACCAGCCCGGCCACCACTCCGGCATGGCTGGCCAGCCGGGCGGCCTCGACCGCACCCGCCAGCAG
>JALYVK010000167.1 GCA_030853265.1 Actinomycetota bacterium | reverse complement strand
ATTGACCACGCCCGCGGCCCGCAGGCCGCGGGCGGCCAGGTCTCGCAGGATCAGCCGGCGATCGGTCCGAGCACCGGTTGGCACCCGTAGGTGCCGAACGCCCGGAAGGCTGAGAATTGCCGATGGTCAGGGCCGTGGAAGTCCGCCGAGCCGGTGCTGAGCAGCCCCAGCTCGGCACATCGATCGGCGAGCAGCTCGGCCTGGTCGCGATGGTGGGTCGCGTAGAAGCACTCGACGCCGTCGAGGCCGTGGGCGTGAAAGCGGTCGATCGCCGCGAGCACCTCGCCCGGGTCCGCCACGTCCCAGAACGGGTGCGCCCAGACGGCGACTCCTCCCGCGTCGTGGATCGCGTCGATCGCCTCGGAGACCGAGGGAGCGACCCGGGAGACGAACGCCGGGCGCCCCTCGATCAGGTAGGCCACCAGGAACGCCGAGGGATCGAGGCGCCCCTCGGCGGCCAGACGCTCGGCGTTGGCCGGATGCGCCACCACCGCCTGAGCCAGGTGCGGGCGGCCGATCGTCTTGCCCTGCGCGCTGCGATCCTCGAGCGCCTGCTCGTCGAGCTCAAAGCCCAGGTCTCTCAGAGCCTGGGCGATCGCGTCCGCACGTCTGCCCCGGTCGGCTCGGTAGGCGCGCAGGCGCTCGCTCAGGGTCTCGTCGCGGTCGTCGATCAGGTACCCGAGCACGTGCAGGTCGCCCCGACCGGCGTCGATGGTCGAGATCTCGACCCCCGCCACGAGCCGCAGTCCGAGCCCTGCCGACGCGTCCCGGGCCTCCGGCACACCGTCGACGGTGTCGTGGTCGGTCAACGCCAGTAGCTCGACGCCGGCCCGCGCCGCCGCCGCGACCACCGCTCGCGGCGTGAGCGCGCCGTCGGAGTGAAGCGAGTGGCTCTGGAGGTCGAAGGTGGGCGGATCGGCGCTCAGGGGCGGCAGGGTACCGCCTCTTAGGGGGGTCCCGCGGGACCCCCCTCGCCTCAGGTCGTCGCGAAGCGCCCGATCGTCATGCTTGGTCGCACGGAGGCAAAGGTGCGCGCGAAGATCTCGTAGTAGGCGGCCTCCTCGCGCGAGCGCAGGGGTGGGTCGACGTCGTGGCGCTCGGCCTCGAAGTCCGCCTCGTCGACGGTCGCTTCGATGCGCTCGCGCAGCACAGAGGCCATCCCGCTGCCGTCGCCGAACTGCGACTTCTCCCGCCACAGCAACTGGTCCGGCAGCCAGCCGTCGAAGGCCTCGCGCAGCAGGCGCTTCTCCGGTTGCGCCGGCCCGGCCAGCTTCCAGCCCGCCGGCAGCGCCAGCCCGAGCGCGATCAGGTCGAGCTCAAGGAACGGCACGCGCGCCTCCAGGCCGTGCGCCATCGTCACGCGGTCACAACGCTGCAGGTTGAGGTCGTGCAGGCCCTCGATCGTGCGTACGAGCTCGTCGTGGAGCTCGTCCTCGCCGGCGAAGTCGCGGAGGTACTCGTAGCCGGCGAAGATCTCGTCCGCGCCCTCGCCGGTCAGCACGACCTTTACGTGCTGGGCGGTCATCTCGGCGAGCAGGTAGTTGGCCACGGCGCTGCGCACCAGCGAAGGGTCGTATGACTCGATCGTCCGCACCACGGTGGGCAGTGCGTCGAGCGCCTCCTCCGCGGTATACACGCGCTCGTAGTGCTCGGTGGCGAGGTGCTCGGAGGCGGCCCGCGCGGCGAGCAGGTCAGGCGAGCCCTCGAGACCGACGGCGAAGGTCTTCAGGCGCTCGTCGCGCTCGCGCAGCGCGTTGGCGGCTATCGCCGCGACAAGGCTCGAGTCCAGCCCTCCGGAGAGGAACACGCCGACGGGCACGTCACCCATCAGCTGGCGCTCGACCGTGTCGCACAGTCGCTCGCGCACGCGGGCCAGCATCGCCGCGGGGATCTCGGCGCCCGGCTCGGAGGGTCCGTCGAAGTGCTCCAGCTCGTCGGGTACGGCATGGGCGAAGCGGCGCAGCCCGCCGTCGGGCGTCCAGTGGTGACCGGGCGGAAACGCCTCGATGTACGGATGCCACTCCTCGGCGAAGGCGCCGATCTCCGAGGCGAAGCGCACGTCGCCGTCGCGATGGGCCCAGTACAGCGGCTTGATCCCCACCGGGTCGCGCGCCGCGATGAAGGTGCCGTCATCGCCCGCCAGCGCGAAGGCGTACATGCCGTGCAGCTCAGCGAGCGCGTCTGCGCCGCGTTCGGCTACGACGTGCAGTGCGACCTCGTTGTCGGAGTGCGTCAGGAGCCGCTGGTCGGCCAGGCCCTGGCGCAGACGCTGGTGGTTGTAGACCTCGCCGTTGCCGACGAGCAGCAGTCGCCCGTCGCGCGTGCGCAGCGGCTGGTGGCCGCCCGTGACATCGACGATCGACAGTCGCCGGTGTCCGAGCCAGGCCTCGTTCCCGACGAGGGCATCCCCCTCGTCGTCGGGCCCGCGGTGCACGAGCCGGGCGAGCATCCGGCGTCCCTCCTCGGCGTCCGGCGAGCCGTACTGGGCGGCGATTCCACACATCAGGCGGTCGGGGCGATGGACATCAGGCGCTCGGAGCCATGGATATCAGGCGGTCGAGCCATCGACATCATGCGGTCAAGCCCCATCGTATCCCGCTCGGCCGACGGCTGGGCGAGATAACTCGCGCCGCGGCGGTCGTCGAGGTGGCACAGCGCCGCGCGCGTGGCGGCGGTCGCCTCGGCCGGATCGATGCGTGCGGTGGCCAGCCCGGAGCGCCCGCCGCGCGTGCAGGCCAGCACCCGACCGTCCGGGTCGACGACCTTCGCGTGGCCGAGGAACCGCAGGCCGCCCGAGCTACCGGAC
>JALYVK010000166.1 GCA_030853265.1 Actinomycetota bacterium | reverse complement strand
GTGCCAGGTGTTGAGGCCGATGTGGTGGTGATAGCCGCCAACGGAGACGAACAGCGCCCCGGGGTATCCGCGCACCATCACGTCAAAGCCGAGCACTCCGGCGTAGAAGGCCTCGCTCTGCTCGAGCTCTGAGACCTGGAGGTGGACATGGCCGATCCGGGTTTCAGGCGGCACCGCGGGCTGCGCTCCTTGGGCCCGCTTGAGCTCTCCGGCGATGCTCTGAAGGTCCAGGGGCAGGGTCGCCATCTCGAGCTGACCGTCGGTCTGGCGCCACTCGTCGCGCGGGCGGTCACGGTAGACCTCGATCCCGTTGCCGTCGGGATCAGACAGATAGAGCGCCTCGCTGACCAGGTGATCGGAGGCTCCATCCAGCGGCCATCGCGCGGCGACCAGACGAGCCAGGGCGAACCCCAGGTCAAGCCGGGTCGGCATCAGGATCGCGAGGTGAAACAGCCCCGTGGCGCCGCGGTCAAGCCCGGGCGCCGAGCTATTGCCCTCGAGCTCAACCAGCGGCCGCTCCCCGCCGGCGCCGAGTGCGATCGCCCCGTTGTCGAGCTCGGTGCCGCGCAGGCCGAGGACCTGCTCGTAGAAGCCCCGCGAGCGGTCCAGATCACAGACGGTCAGCCTGACCGTGCCCATCTCGGTGCCCGGATCGATTCCCGGGCGTGAATCTGGCGCCGCGTCAAGCACGTCTATGGCACCGAGCACGAGCCGTCGATTCGCGCGCCTGGGAGTCGGCTCAGCAACGAGGCAAGCAGGTCGATCTCCTCGGCGCTGAAGTGCTCGAGGAACAGGCGTCTGATGCTCGCGACGTGCGAGCAGCCGGCCTCGCGCAACTTCTCATAGCCGGTGTCGGTCAGTTGGGCGTAGGAGACGCGCGCATCGCGCGGACAAGCGATCCGCTCCACCAGTCCGGCCTGTACGAGTCCGTCGACCAGCCGCGTGATGCCCGAGCGGGTGAGCATGGTTCGCTCGGCGAGCGCCGACATCGGCAGGTGACGATCGGACTCCTGGGCGAGGTACAGCAGCACCTCGTAGTCGCGGGAGGTCATCCCGTGGTCGGCCACCAGCTCGGCGTCGAGCACCCGGACGATCGAGGCGTGACTCTGCAGATAGCTGCGCCAGGCCTCCAGCGCGGCACCCTCCAGGCGAGAATCGACGATCGCGGCCACCTTCACATCCTAGTTGACCGGTCAACGGTTGCCGGTGCCGGGCGGCCGCCCGCGTAGACTCGGCGAGACGATGGGGCTCAAGGCACTGATCGTGCTTGCGCTGGCCGCGATCGTGGCCGTCCCCGCGTTCTCGCTCGCGGATCGAGGCGGCGGCTCCGGATCGCCCGGACTGACCCGCGGCTCGCAATCGTCGGGCCTGGCCGTCACTCCCCCTACAGGCGGGCCGAGCACGCCGTTCGCGTTCCGGTTCAGAGCGCCTGCCGCCTCCGGCGCCCTCAGCGCAACCACCCGCCTGAGCTACCTGCTGAGCGTCGTGGGGCCGTCCCGCCCCGGCTGTCTGGCCGCGCGATCAAGCCCGGTCCCGGATGTTGTGACGGAGGGCAGCGAGGTGCTGGTCACGCTGGATCCGGCCAAGCTCGGCGGCTCATGGTGCCCGGGCAGCTTCCAGGCTCAGGTGGCCGAGCTGCAAACGCCGGTCTGCCCACCGGCCACGATGTGCCCGCAGTTCGTCCGCCTGGTGGGCGTGGTGGCCAGGGCGGGGTTTCGCGTGACCGCTTCGTGAGCGCGAGCCGGTACCCGGAGCGCTCCGCAAAGCGGTGGAGCTCAGGTGCTCGCGGGTGTCGGGCTCCCGAGGAGCCGATCCCGCACGCGCGGCAACAGCAGGGGGAGCACGAGTAGGGCGAAGATCGCGCAGTAGATCAACGGTCGCTGGAAGCTTCCCGTCGCGGCCCGTTGGATCAGTGACTCGACGCTGATTCGAAGGCGGGCGAGCTGAGCCCTTGTCGCGGGGGCAGCCCCGCCGCTGGCGCGCGCGAAGGCCGGATCGATATTGGGGAGCTGGCTCTGAGGCGCCTGAGCATTGGCCTGCAGCAGCCCAGCGCCCAGCTGGATTTTCACCGCGAGTGGGATCGGCGCCGAGATCACCGCCCTGGTGATCGGAGGGATGGCGCGGCGCGGAGCGCCATTGAGCTGGTGGACGAAGATCGGCGTGAGGACCAGGAGACCCAGGACGAGGCCGGCATCGCGAGCGGCGATGGTTCTGGCCACCCGGGGCGCCGAACGGTTCGAGCTCTGAATGGCCGCGTCGGTGAGCGCGGGAAAGGACAGACCAAGACCGGCGCCGCACAGGGCGAGCGCGGCCAAGGCCAACCCCGGCTCGCGATCAGAGATCAGCGCCAGGAGCACCAGCCCGGCCGCGAGCACCACGGCGCCGACAGCGCCGAGGCGCACCGGTGAGCGCCCGCGGGTGAGCCGGTCCGCGAGGGTGGTGGCCACCGGGATCACGGTCAAGACCGCCGCCGCTCCCAAGGGCGTCAAACCCCACACGTTGATCAGCAGCACCGTGACCAGGAACAAGGCGCCGATCAGGGCGGCCGATATCAGGGCCAGGGCGATGTTCGCCGTCATCGGCGCGAGGCGGCTCCGGGATCGGTGATCGAGCTCCTCGCGCGCTGGGGCTGGATTTAGCTCGGCCGCCTCGGCGTCTGACCGGGGCGCCATCCCGATCGCCAGCGCCGCCAGCGCCGCCACCGGGGCCTGGGCGAGGAAGATCGCGCGCCAATCGAACACGTCGGTCAGCAGCCCGCCGGCGGCGGGCCCCAGTGCCGCGCCGATCGCCGCCGCGGCCGCCCATCCAGCC
>JALYVK010000050.1 GCA_030853265.1 Actinomycetota bacterium | reverse complement strand
GTGGTCGGCGGCGCCGCCCGGGACATCGCCGGCGCGGCGGCGGTCACCACGCTGGCGCTGAGCGGGCTGCACGCGGTGGCCGGGTGGCCGGCCGCGCCCCGTCCGGTGGCTGCCGAGGACCTGCTGCCCGAACGCACCATCAACGGCGATCAGGCCGCCCGCGAGCAGCTGATCGACACCGTCTACCGGCCGCTCACCGAGGCCGGCGACGCGATCCTGGATACCGTGGTCGCCTACCTCGACAGCGGCCGCGCACTGGAATCGACGGCCCGCGCGCTGTTCGTGCACACCAACACCGTCCGGTACCGGCTGCGCCGGGCGGCGGACCTGTGCGGGCACGCGCCGACCGACGCGCGGGGTGCGTTCACCATCCAACTGGCCATGGTGCTGGGCCGGCTGGCGGATTTGGACGGAGATGTTCCACATGCGCGTTCTGTCGTTGATCATCTCCCGGAAACTGGCGATACCCCTGCACTGAAATCGTTTACAGCACCGTCATGACCCGATGATGTTTGTAGCTAACCTACAAACATCGGGCTTGAACGCTGTGCGTGCCGTGCTCGCCGGAAGGCGCCGGGACAAGGCAACGTTGAGCCGGTGATAGCTGTCCTCGCTCCCGGTCAAGGTTCGCAGCTACCGGGCATGCTCCATCCCTGGCTGGAACTCGACGGGGTCGCCGAGCAGGTGGCGACCTTTTCCGAGCTGGCCGGCCTGGATCTGCGCAGGCTCGGCACCACCGCCGAGGCCGACGAGATCATCGACACCGCGATCGCGCAGCCGCTGATCGTGGCGATGGGCCTGATCGCGGCCAGCCAGCTCGAACTGGGCGCCGACCACGTGATCGCGGCCGGCCACAGCGTCGGCGAGGTCACCGCCGCGGCCGTCGCCGGTGCGCTCACCGCCAACGAGGCAATCGGTTTCGCGGCCCGCCGCGGCCAGCAGATGGCCGCTGCCTGTGGGCAAGCCCCGACCGGAATGGCCGCGGCGCTGGGCGGCGACCCGGAGGTGGTGGTCGCCGCCATCCTGGCCCGCGGGCTGACCCCGGCCAACCGCAACGGCGCCGGCCAGATCGTCGCGGCCGGCTCGCTCGACGCGATCGCCGAACTGGTGGCCAATCCGCCGGAGGGCGCCCGGATCCGGCCGTTGCAGGTGGCCGGCGCGTTCCACACCGAATACATGCGCTCGGCCGAACAGGACCTGCGCGCCGCGGCCGCCGCCCTGCACCCGGCCGATCCACGCCAGGTCCTGCTGTCCAACGCCGACGGGACCGCGGTCACCGACGGCCGGACGGTGCTGGCCCGCCTGGTCGCCCAGGTAACCCGGCCGGTGCGCTGGGACCTGTGCCTGAACACCCTGCGCCAGCTGTCGGTCTCAGCGACCATCGAGCTGAGTCCGGCCAAGGCGCTGACCGGAATCGCCAAGCGGGAGCTACCCGGTGTCGAGCTGGTCGCGATCAAGACACCGGACGACCTGGCCGCCGCCCGGCGAGTGCTGCAGGCCGCGGCGATGAGCCGGCAGCCGGCCCCGGACGTCCGGACCATCAGCACCCCCAGCCAGGGCATCTTCACCCGAGCCCGGGGCCTGGACGCCGGCGTCGCCATCATCGGCGGCGCGCGGCTGGGCACCGTCCGTACCAACCGCGACGAGCTGGCCATCGTGGCGCCGGTCTCCGGCATCCTGTCCGAATGGCTGCGCAACGACGGTGACATCGTCGGCGCCGGCCTGCCGGTCGCGCGGCTGTCCACCGGAAGCGAGCGTTGATGACCGTCCGGCTCACAGTTCCCAGCCGTCCCGCCGGAAGCCGGATCGCCGGCTTCGGGCACTACCAGCCGCCGACCGTGGTCACCAACGACGACCTGGTGACCCGGGGCGTGCAGACCAACGACGAGTGGATCCAGAGCCGGGTCGGCATCTCCGAACGCCGCTTCGCCGAGGACGAGTCGATGCTCGATCTGGCGGTGGCCGCCGCCAGTAAGGCGCTGGCCAACTCCGGGATCGCTGCCAGCGAGATCGACCTGGTCATCCTGGCCACCTGCACCATCGACTTCCAGGTGCCCGGCGGTGCCGCGACGGTGGCCGACCGGCTCGGCATCGCCACGCCGGGTGCCTTCGACCTCAACGCCGCCTGCGCCGGGTTCGTCTACGGGCTGACCACGGCGTCCAACGCGGTGTTGACCGGCCAGGCCCGCAACGTGCTGCTGATCGGTTCGGAGAAGCTCACCGACTACGTCGACGTCTTCGACCGCGGTACCGGCATCATCTTCGGCGACGGGGCCGGCGCTGCGGTGGTGACCGCCAGCGACCAGCCCGGCATCGGCCCGGTCCGCTGGGGTTCCGACGGTGCCAATGCCGGTGCCATCACCACCGATCCAGAGTCGATCACCCTGCGCCAAGAAGGCCAAACCGTGTTTCGCTGGGCCACCTCCCAGATGGCCGGCGTGGCCGAGCAGGCCTGCCAGGCGGCCGGCATCGAACCCAGCCAGCTGGCCGCCTTCGTCCCGCACCAGGCGAACCTGCGCATCATCGACCTGATCGCCAAGAAGCTCGCGCTGCCCGATTCGGTGGTGGTCGCCCGCGACATCATCACCTCGGGCAACACCTCGTCGGCCTCGATCCCGATCGCGCTGTCCAAACTGATCGAACGTGGTGAGATCGACAGCGGCGCCCCGGTACTTTTGGTCGGCTTCGGGGCCGGACTCACTTACGCTGCGCAAGTGGTCTTGGCACCCTGAGGCCGATCAACCGCACCGCGTCCGGTCCGCTCGGACTGGATGACCCACACCGGAGGCCAGCTGGCATCCGATGCAGAGAGGTAGAGATTCAAGTGGCATCAAACGAAGAGATCCTCGCCGGCATGGCCGAGATCCTGAACGAGGTAGCCGACGTGGAGCCGGAGGACGTGACGCTCGAGAAGTCCTTCACCGACGACCTGGACGTCGACTCGCTGTCGATGGTCGAGGTGGCGATGGCCGCCGAGGAGAAGTTCGGCGTGAAGATCCCGGACGAGGAACTGCCCAAGCTCAAGACGGTCGGCGACGCGGTCAACTACATCCACGCCAACCCCAGCTGAGCCAGCTCGCGGCACCGAACCACTTCACACCAGGAACTACGCCCCACCCCGAGCACGGAGGACGCCGACCATGACCGACAGCAGCCTGCTGAACACCGCGGACCCGGTTGTGGTGACCGGACTCGGCGCGACCACGGCGCTCGGGGGGGACGTGGCCTCGTACTGGTCGGCGCTGCTGGCCGGCACGTCCGGAGTCATCTCGCTGCCCTTCGACTGGGCCTCGGAGATCGCCGTCCAGATCGGCGCGCCGATGGCTGTCGACCCGACCGAGATCCTGCCCCGGGTGCAGGCCCGCCGGCTGGACCGGGCCGAGCAGGCCGCCCTGGTGGCGGCCGCGCAGGCCTGGGCCGATGCCGGATTCACCGGTACCGCAAGCGATAACGGCCTCGACCCGCTCCGGGTCGCGGTGGTGATCGGCACCGGGATCGGCGGTATCACCAGCCTGATCTTCCAGCACGACGTGATGCTGGCGAAGGGGCCCAGCCGGGTCTCGCCGCTGATGATCCCGATGAACATGCCCAACGGCCCGGCCGCCTATGTCGGGCTGCAGATCGGTGCCCGGGCCGGCGTGCACACCCCGGTCAGCGCCTGCGCCTCCGGCGCCGAGGCAATCTCCTACGGCCTGGACCTGATCCAGCTCGGCCGGGCGGACCTGGTCGTGGTCGGCGGCACCGAGGCCTGCATGCACCCGCTGACCATCTCGGGCTTCGCCCAGATGCGGGCGATGTCCACCCGCAACGACGATCCCGAGGGCGCCTCCCGGCCCTTCGACAAGGGCCGGGACGGTTTCGTGCTCGGCGAGGGGGCCGGCGTCCTGGTACTGGAACGGCTGTCCTCGGCCCAAGCCCGTGGCCGGCAACCCTACGCGGTGCTCGGCGGGGCCGGCATGACCGCCGATTCCTACGACATCGTGCAGCCCGATCCGGCTGGCGGCGGCCAGGCCCGAGCGGCCCGGATCGCTATCGAGCGGGCCGGCCTGGCTATGTCAGACGTGGTGCACGTCAACGCGCACGCCACCTCGACGCCGGCCGGCGACATGGCCGAGGCACACTGGATCGCCAAGCTGCTCGGCGAGCAGACGGTGGTGACGGCCACCAAGTCGATGACCGGCCACCTGCTGGGCGCGGCCGGCGCGATCGAGGCGGTGGCCACCGTGCTCAGCGTGGCCAACGACATCGTGCCGCCGACCATCAACCTCGATGATCCTGAGGACGGGCTAGCGGTCGACGTACCGACCAAGGCTCGCGAGATGACGGTGACCGCGGCCCTGAACGACTCGTTCGGCTTCGGTGGCCACAACGCTGCCCTGCTGTTCCATAAGCTCTGAGCTGTTCTTCAGACGACCTTGGGTTTAGACAACTTTGTGCAGCAGGATGACCGGTGATCCGTCACCGGCGCGGCGGTAGGGTTCCAGCTCCTCGTCCCAGGCTGAGCCGAGCAGCTCGTTGAGACCGTGGTGGAACTCCTCGGCGGTCCGAGCCCGGCTGAGCAAGCCGCGGATTCGCTCCTCGCCGACCACCAGATCGCCGTTGGCCGATACCGCGCTGCGGTGAAATCCCCTGCCGGGTACGTAGGCGAGCCGCTCGCCATCGGTGGCGGTGGTGCCGTCCTCGGTGATCTCGAACCGCAGCATCGGCCACGCTCGCAGCGAGGCGGACAGTCGAGCGGCGGTGCCCAGCGGGCCGATCCAGCTGGCTTCGGCCCGGAGCTGGCCGGGAGCGGCAGGCTGCGCCACCCATTCCAGCCGGCAAGGTCGGCCGAGGATGCCGGCCAGCGCCCACTCCACGTGAGGGGCGATCGCAGGCGGGCAGCAGTGAATGAACACCACACCCCGGGTGGACGGGGCCACTTGGGCAACAGACATCGCGCACCTCCGCAACTTCGACGGCAACGTCTTCCCCAAGCGCGCCGTTCAGTCAGCAGCGATACGTAAGTGGCCAGTGGTGACTGGCGGTAACTATTGTGACCTATGAGGCGCTAGAAAATCCAGCGGATCGACGTGGTAGGTGGCTCAGCCGCCACTCTTGCGACGGAATTGCCGCTTACCGCCCACTTTTCCGTGCACGTCGTGGATCTTCGAGGACTCCGGTCCACCGCCGCCGACCCCGTCCGCATGCTGGCCCTTCTTGCGCTCGAGCGCCTGCAGGAACTGCGACTTGAGGTCCGGTTGCGCGTCCACGGGATCAGGTTCTTCAGCAGCCATGACACCAGCCAACCACGCCGGTGCACTCGCGCCAAACCCATTAGCCTCGGCGGTGCTACGAGTGACAAAGTCGCCGATTTGGTAAAGCATCCCCTGGTGAGCAATGGGATCGCCGGGCAGGTCAGCGCGTTGGCAGGTAAGGCCGGCACCCGAGCCGGCATCGAGGGACTCGCCGCGCTCAGCCTGCTGCGGGCCGGCGCCTTCGGGATCGAGCCGCCGCAGCGATTGGCGCGCGTCCTGCTGGCATTTCGGGCCTACGGCCCGGCCGGTGCGGCGCTCGCAGTGGCCTGCCAGCGACATCCGCACCGCAGCGCGATCATCGACGAACGCGGGCCGGTCAGCTTTGCCGAGCTCGACGAGCGGACCGACCGGCTGGCCAACGCGCTGCGGGCACGGGGCTTCGCCGACGGCCACGGCGTCGGGATCATGTGCCGCAACCACCGCGGGATGTTCGAGGCGCTGTTCGCCGCGGCCAAGCTGGGCGCCCGTACGGTGCTGCTCAACACCGACTTCGGCGGCCCGCAACTGGCCGAGGTGTGCGACCGCGAACGGGTCAGCCTGCTGATCCACGACGAGGAGTTCAGCGCGCTCCTCGGCGACTACCGGCCACCGCTGGGCACCCTGCTCGGCTGGTGCGAGGAGCCGAGCCCGGATTCACTCGATGCCCTGATCGCGACGGGTGAATCCGGAACCCCTCGACGGCCGGCGCGTACCCAGCAGATCGTGCTGCTCACCAGCGGAACGACCGGCACCCCGAAGGGCGCGGCGCGGGAGTTCGGCACCTCGCTGGCCATCCCGGGCGGTTACCTGTCCAAGATCGAACTGCGCTCGCAACGACCGGTGTACCTGTCGGTACCGGTCTTTCACGCCTGGGGCCTGCTGTCGGCGATGATCGCGCTGGCGCTGGCCGACACCCTGGTGCTCAGCAGGCGCGCCGAACCGGCAGAGGTACTTGCGGCATTGCGCCGGCACCACTGCGATGCGCTGATCACCGTCCCGATCGTGCTGTCCCGGCTGCTCACCGAGCTGGAATCCTCTCCGGACCAATTGCCTGACCTGCGGGTGGTGGCGGTATCGGGCTCGGCACTGCCACCGGAACTCGCGGCGTGCGCCCGACGGCGGCTGGGTGAGGTGCTCTACAACCTCTACGGCTCGACCGAGGTCGCCTACGCCAGCATCGCCACCCCGGCCGACCTAGCAGCCGCGCCGGGCACGGTGGGCAAGGCGCCGTACGGCACCGTGGTGAAGGTGCTGGACGCCGATGGCCGCGAGGTCGAGCGCGGCAGCACCGGACGGATCTTCGTCGGCAGCAGCATCCAGTTCGGCGGCTACACCGGTGGCGGCAGCAAGGAGCAAATCGCCGGGCTGATGTCGACCGGCGACCTCGGGCATCTGGACGCCGATGGCCGGCTGTTCGTCGACGGCCGGGACGACGACATGATCGTCTCCGGCGGCGAGAACGTCTTTCCCGGCGAGGTCGAGGAATTGCTCGCCGGCCACCCCGGCATCGCCGAGGCCGCGGTGCTCGGCGTGCCGGATCCGGATTTCGGCCAGCGGCTGCGGGCCTACGTCGTCCGGTCGGAGTCCGCCGAGCTCGACGCGGAGCAGGTCCGGCAGTACGTCAAGAAGCACCTGGCCCGATACAAGGTGCCGCGCGACGTCGAGTTTCGCGAGGCGCTACCACGCAATCCGGCCGGCAAGGTGATCAAGCGCGAGCTGGGCTGAGCGTGGCCGGCTGCCGATTCTGGGCCGCAGTCAGCCTGTCGAGTGGTTGTCGAGTTCCCATTGTGTGAAACTTTGAGAATGGCCGCGCCGTCGGAGCTCACGAACGTGCGTCGGTCATGGCTGGAACAGCTGCTGGATGTGGTCCGCGAACTCGGTTCGACCCGCGATCTCGGGCAGATGCTCGATCGGATCGCCAGCGCCGCCGTCGAATTCTTGGAGTTCGGTGCCGCCGCGATCAACGTCGTCGACGAGGACGGCCAGGTCCGGGTGGCCGCGGTCGCCGGGCCGCCGGAGATGCGCGGCCTGCTCGGCCAGGCCAGCGCCCAGCAGTACTGGCTCGACCTGCTCGGGGCCAGCCAGGCCTGGGGCTCGCTGCGGTTCTTCAGCCACGAGCAGGACCAGAGCCTGTTCGATCAGATAGCCAGCTGGGTGCCCGAGGTCGAGGACGTCTCGGAGCCGGACGCCTGGCATCCCGAGGATGCATTGTTCGCGCCGCTGACCGGACCGGACGGCAGCCTGCTCGGTGTACTCAGCGTCGACCAGCCAGCCGGTGGCCGGCGGCCCAACCCGGAGCTGCGTACGGTGCTGGAGCTGTTCGCCAATCAGGCCGCGGTCGCGATCCTGGACTTCCAAGCCCGGGAGCTGTCGGAGCTCCGCCGCCGCGACGCCGAGCACCGCTGGGAGGTCGCCTTCGAGCGCAGCCCGATCGGCGCGGCCATCGTCGACCCGAACGGCGACGTGGTACAAGTCAATGAATCATTGGCAAACATGCTCGGCTATCCGCGAGGCCGGCTGCTCGGGATGAACTTCGCCGAGCTCACCCATCCCGAGGACATCAGCGCCGACCTCGCGCTGTTCCAGGAACTGCTCGACGGCGTCCGGGACAGCTACGAGATGCACAAGCGCTACCTGAGGCTGGATGGACAGCTGCTGTTCGGGTTGCTGCATGTCGGGGTGATCCGGGATCCCAGCGGGGCCGCGCAGAGCATCGTCGCGCAGATCAACGATGTCACCCAGCGCAAGCGGGCCGAGGACCAGCTGGCACACCGGGCGATGCATGATGCCCTTACCGAATTACCCAATCGCTGCATGCTCGAACTGCAACTGGGCAGCTACCTCGGCGCCGGCCAGCCGGTTGGCGTGCTGTACTGCGACCTCGACCGGTTCAAGACCGTCAACGACAGCCTCGGCCACGAGGCCGGCGACGAGCTGCTGGTGCTGCTGGCCCGCCGGCTGTGGGAAGCCTTACCGGACAGGTGCATTCTCGGTCGGGTGGGCGGCGACGAGTTCGTCACGCTGGTGCCCGGTGAGGACAATCCCGAGGCATTGCGGTTGCTGGCGGCCCGACTGATGGCCGCGCTGGACCAGCCGCTGGCGGTACGCGGACATCTGCACACAGCCAGCCTCAGCATCGGGATCACCATCGGCGGCGCGCTGCACACCCATCCCGACGAGGTGTTGCGGGAGGCCGATCTGGCGCTGCTGCGGGCAAAACGCAGCGGTCGAACCCGGATCGAGGTCTATGACCCGACGCAGGACAAGCCAGCCACCCTGCACGACCTGGAACTCGAACACGCCCTGCGCACCGCGCTGACCGAGGATCGCGGGCTCGTCCCGTACTTCCAACCGATCGTCAACCTGGTGGACAATGTCCCGGTCGGCTATGAGTCGCTGGTCCGCTGGCGCCACGATCAGCACGGCCTGCTGCATCCGGATGAATTCCTGCCGATGGCCGAGCAGACCGGCCTGATCGTCCCGCTGGGCTGGTGGATGCTCGCGGTCAGCTGCCAGGCCGCCAAGGACGTCCGGCTGACCGGCGGCTGGTCGCGCTGGGTCGCGGTCAACGCCTCGGGTAGCCAGCTCGGCCGGGGTCAGCTGGTTCCGGAGATCCGGCGCGGGCTGGACCTGAGCGGGCTACCGGCCAGCCGGCTGCACCTCGAAATCACCGAGAGCGCCCTCGTTGATGCCTCGCCCTCGGCGATCAAGGAGGTCTGCGCGGTTGCCGACCTCGGCGTGCAGATCGCGTTGGACGATTTCGGGACGGGCTATTCGTCGCTGTCGTTGCTGCGCGACCTGCCGGTGTCCACCGTCAAGATCGACCGCAGCTTCGTCACCCCGATCGCCTCGGACCGGGTGGCCCGGGCCATCGTGCGCAGCGTGATCACCCTGTGCCAGGAGCTGAATGTGACCACGGTGGCCGAGGGAATCGAGACCGAGGAGCAGCTGACCTCGCTGCGCGCGCTCGGCTGTACACACGGCCAGGGTTACCTGCTCGGCCGGCCGCATCCACTGTGACGCTGTACCGAATCGCCGAGCAGGTTGCAGCGTGGCGTGCGCAGGGCCGCCCGGCGCAGCTGGCCCGGGTTGTCGAAACAGTGGGCATCAGCTCGCGGGACCGGGCCGCGGCGGTGGCCTACTCCGCCGGCCTGCCGCTGGCCGGCACCCTGTTCTCCGGCGCTGCCGATCCCGGCGCGGTGTTTGCTGGCGCGGTGTCTGACGGCGCTCGGCTGACGTGGCTGCCGATCAGTGAGGCGGCGGCAGCCCGAGCCGGGCTGTCCTGCGGTGGGCGGGCCCGGTTGCTGGTGCAGCCGGCCACCGACCTCGACTGGGAGCCGGTACTGGCCGGCGAACCGGTCTGCTGGGTGACCGATCTACCGCTGGGCGAAACGCGGTGCTACCGGGTGGCCGACCTGCCTCGTTCGGAAGCTTCGGATCCGCGACTGGCCGAACTCGCGCGGCTGGTGCGCGGTGGAGTCTCCCAGACGCTGGTGCTCGACTCGCCCGACATGGTGGTCACAGTCCTGTGGCCCGACGTTCGAGTTTTCGTCGTCGGTGGCGGGCAGATCGCCGAGGCGCTGGCCGCCAACGCCGACCTGCTCGGCTGGCAGCTGACGGCGCTGGACTCCCTTGCGACGGCCGGACCGCTGCGCGGCTCGGACAACGTGATCGTGCTCGATCATGACCTGGAGGTTTCCGGACAGGCGCTGCTGACGGCGCTGGCCAGTGACTGCGGCTACGTCGGTGCGCTGGGTTCCCGACACACTCAGGCGGCCCGGGCCGGTTGGCTAGCCGAGCATGGAACCACCGGCGAGCTGCTCGACCGGATCCACGGGCCGGCCGGGTTGAACATCGGATCACGCACGCCGGCCGAGATTGCCCTGTCGATCCTTGCCGAGATCGTGCAGGTCCGAGCCGGCTGATGCTGCCGGGTTGGGCGTTCTCCACAGGTTGGCTGGTTGTCCACAGATCCCCCGCGACCGGCTAGTAGCCGCGGTAGCTTGATTAATCTCGCGGCATGGAGTTCGACGATTTCGATCCGGACGGGTGGCGGTTACCGCCACCTCCGGAGCCACCGGATTCGCCGCCACCGGAGCGGGAGGTCTGGGGTGGAGCCTGGCTCGGCTCGGAGTTCGACCAAGTTTTCTCCGACGATCCGCCCTCAGACCTCGGCTTCGCCGTCTACGCCGGCCTGGCCCGGGTACGACCTGGCTTGGTAGAGCTGGCCCGGCTCGGTTCGACAGACTTCAGCACGCTGGACGAGTCCGCCCGGGTCGACGCGCTGGTCGCCTTCGACAGGTGCCGGTCATGGCTGGATGCCCAGCAAGAGCTCCTGCTTGCCCTGATCTCAACGGAGGACTCCACCGAAGACCGGTGGTGTGCCGAAGAAGTCGGTGCGGCACTGCGGCTGTCCAGCGGGTCAGCCCGATCGCGATTGAAAACAGCCGAACAGCTGTGCGAGCGACTCCCGCAGACATTGCAGGCGCTGGCTGGCGGGCAGATCTCAGCCAACCATGCCGCAGCCATCACCGAAGCCTCGTTCGAGCTGCCCGACGACCTGCTGCCAGCATTCGAAGGCCAGGTCTTGAAACAGGCCGATCAGCAGTCGGTCGGCCAGCTCCGGCGCAGCGCCAGACGAGCGCTGCTCAGCCTCGACCCCGCCACTGCGCTGCAGAAACACCAGCGGGCCGTTGCCGGCAGGCAGGTGCGGATAGCTCCCGCCGACCACGGCATGGCATGGCTCTCGGCGCTGCTACCGGCTGACGAGGCCCGCCTGGTATGGAATCGGCTGGACGGTGCGGCCCGCTCGGCACCGGCCGGCGACCCGCGCACCAGGGACCAGTTGCGTGCCGACGCGCTCGTCAACGGGATGCTCAACAGCAGCGAAGGCCACCAGCCCACCGCGCACGGCCGGCAACCAACCATCAACGTCACCGTCGGACTGACCACCCTCGCAGGCACCGACGACGAGCCCGGTTGGCTCGATGGCTACGGACCGATCACCGCCGAGCACGCCCGCGAGATCGCCCACGACCCGTCCGGCACGTGGCGCAGGATCATCACCGATCCGGTCACCGGCCAGCTGCTCGACTACGGCAGCACTCGCTACCGGCCACCCCAACAGCTGGCCGATCATGTGATCACCCGGGACGGTGAGTGCACCTTCCCGTTCTGCTCGCACTCCGCCCACACCGCCGACCTCGACCACGTCGTCCCGTACCCACGGGGCGGAACCAGCGCCAGCAACCTACAGCCGCTGGATCGCCGACATCACAATGCCAAGACTCGCGGTGGTTGGCAGAGCAGTCGCAACGAGGACGGCACGACTACCTGGACCAGCCGAGGCGGCCGAAGCTACACGACCGGGCCGCCACTGCGGTGGGCCCAGCCGCCGGAAACTGAGCCACCAGCAGACTGAGCGCGACCGCTCAGCTGGCGGCCTGCTCGTCGCGCACCCAGGCGCCGAGCAGGCCGCGGTAGTGCTCGACGAAGTGATCGTGTTCATGGGCTGGAAAGGTCGACTGCACGGTTTCGACCAATAACCGGTCGAAGTCCGGGCCGGCGACCCAATCGAGTACGACCTCGTCCAGGTGAGCCAACCGGCTGGCACAGAAATCGGCATAGCGTTCCGTCTCGAAGTGCGCATCTGCCAGCTGGCGATAGGCCGCCAACTTGTCGGCGTAGGAGAGATCTTCGCGATCAGCTATGTCGAAGTACCGGCGAGTGTCGAGGTCGAAGCGCGGCTTGCGACCGGTTGCCGTGCAAAATACCGACCACTTGACCAGAGCCTTCATCGCCCACGGGAAGTAGTAGTGCAGGCTGGTCAGGGCGACGTCTGGGCAAGCGTTGGCGTAGTCGATCGGGTAGACCTCGCCACCCTTGACCAGCGTCTCGCATGAGTTGAATTCCCAGCGGAAGAAGGCATTCACCAGCCGACCGATGGTCACAACCTCGTCACCTGTGTCAGCGTCGAGAAAATCATGGCTGATCGAATAGCGCGCGTGCATCGGCTGATCGGGATCAAAGTTCATCACCATCGTCTCCGCCCCGATGGACAGGCTGCGCGCGAAAACATCGAAACCATCGACCGCTTTCTGAAGATGCATCAGTCGCTGGCCGGACTGGTCATAGGCGCGATGCAGTTGCTCAGCGTCACGGATCTGGGTCACCCCGACCCAAGCCCCGCCGTCATAAGGCTTCATGAACATCGGATAGCCAATCCGATCGGCGATCACATCGAGGTCGAAGGACTGGTTGTACCGCGAGGCAGTGTAGGCGTACTTGGCGTGTTCCGGCGGGTTCTTGTACGGCACCAACACCGTCTCGGGCACCTTCAGGCCGAGTCGCATCATCGCACAGTAGGCGGCGTGTTTCTCCATACTCTGAAAGGTAAAAGGGCTGTTGAGCAGGTAGACGTCATCCATCAGAGCCGTCTTCTTCAACCACTCCCGCGGGTGGTAGTACCAGTACGCGAGCCGGTCGATCACCAGGTCGTAACGCGGTTTGTAGCGCAGATCGAACGGTTCGACGGTGACCCGCTCGACATCGTAGGAATGCAGGTTGTCCGAGCCATCACCGACCGGACCGAGCCGGCGCATGATCGATTCGAACGCGGTCGGCCAGTCCTCCTCGGTGCCGAGCAGCAGCCCGATCAGGTGGGTGGTCTCGCTCATACCGACTCCTTCAGCAAAATCGCGGCAGATGGTGGGCTAGCTGGGATCGCCAGGACGGCCAGTCATGCGGGATGTCATAGCCCCAGACGTCCAGCTCGTGCCGGATCCCCTGATCGGCGAGCCGGCCGGCAAACTCGCGAGTGCTCGGCAACGCCCCCGTCGGGTTCTCCTCCCACGCGCCCTGCCCGACCACCAACAGCAGGCTCACCCGCTCGCGCAGCCAGGCCAGGTGATCGCCATGCAGGTTCGCCACGTAGGACATCGGGTTGTTGAAGTAGGTCGCCGACTCCTGCTCGCCCCAGGCATGCCAGCTGGTGGGATCGTAATTACCCGAAAAACACAGGGCTAACGGAAAGAGGTCAGCCCGTTTCAACGCGAAGTTGGCCGCATGAAAGGCACCCAGGCTGCAGCCCAGCGTCACCACCTCGCTCGCGCCACCGCAGTCGGCCGATATCCACGGCACCACCTGCTCGATCACCCACGATTCGTACCGGCCGTGTCGGCGCGCCCGTTCCTCGATCGACACGCTCTGATCCGACCAGGAGTAGCCGTCAGCGCTGTCCACGCAGTAAAGCTTCACCCGGCCGGCATCGATCAGATCGGCTACCGCGGCCACCATGCCGTTGTTCTCGAAATCCTCGGCCCGGCCTTGCTCGGAGGCGAACACCAGTACCGGACGGCCGTAGTGGCCGTAGGCGATGAGTGATCCGCTGAAACCGTTCCAGCCGACCTGGATGCTTTCCCGTCTCATGCCGGCTCCCCGGGCGAGGTCACCTGCGAGATCAGTTCAGCCAGCCCCGGATCCAGGGCGTCCCGCCATGCCGTGTAGTTGTGCACGTCGAGTACCTCGCGTATCGATACCGAATACCCCAGTCCGCGAAGGGTAGCGGCCATCGCCCGGTTGTTGGCCAGGTTTTCCTCCAGCACGCCGCAACTCATCGCGACCGGCAGCGGGTTCGGGTCCGCAACCGCCTGCACCAGGTCACCGACGAACCTGGTTACCGGTCCGAACCGGGAGAACCGTCGTTCCTGGGCGTCCAGGGCCGGCTGGAAGAAGCTGCCCGACTGCAGGAACAGCCCGTTCAGGCTCGTCGGTGAGGACCGGTGCGCGTGCAGCATCGCCAGCGCCCCCAGGCTTACCCCGGCACCGATCCGGACGTTCGAGGGCGCGAGTTCGGCAAGTGCTGGCAGCACCTCACCGGCGAACGCGCGGGCGTAGGCGGGGTTGACTGCATACCAGCGGTTGCGATCGCCCGGCGCCAGCAATGCGACCCGGACCGAGCCGATCAGGCCGGTGCCCACCAGCACCGAGATGAACTGGGTCAACCCACCGAGTCGGGCGTACTCGGGCCCGTCGTGCGCGATCAGCAGTGGTGCCACCTCACCCGCCGGCAGTGCGTCCGGTGTCCAGAGCTCACCGCGCACGGTGCTGCCCAGGTTGCGGCTGGGCACCGCGAACTCCGACACGCTTGCCGGGCAGCCGGCCTCCTCGAGCCAGGCCGGCCGCCGGTAGCCGGGGAACTCGATTACCGACTTGTCGCCGAACGCTCCGGCCACCCGCGCCGGGTTGCCCGGATCGGCGATCATCTCTCGGCCGGAATTGAGGTGCTCGAGCTCGAGCAGGTATTCCAGTCGATCAACGGCCGGCCGGGGTAGTCGCAGGCTCCAGACCCCGCGCCGATAGCCGAAGTCCAGCTGGTCGCCGGGTACCCGGACTTCCTGGTAGAGCCGGACGCCGAGCAGCCGACGGTGCGGATCGGGCAGCCGAAAGGTGACCCCGGTCTGGTCGATCCGTGGCCCCATGAGTACTGCGCTGCTGGTCATCGGTCTAGACCCTAGCCCGGGCGACCCGAGAGATGTTGACCAACTTCGTGCTGAGTCTGACAAGCTGTAGCGGAGCAGATACCGAGGAGGTGTGGTGTGGGCGACGACGTCGAGAGCACCGAGTTCACCGGCCAGGACCGGCAGCGGTACCGCGAGAAGGTTCGTCGCTGCCTGGATGTCTTCGCCAGGATGCTGACCGAGTCGAAGTTCGATTTCGAGCATCCGCTGACCGGTCTCGAGATCGAGTTCAACCTGATCGACGCCGTCCACGACCCGGCGATGAAGAACAACGACGTGCTGCTGGCGATCGCCAACGAGGACTTCCAGACCGAACTCGGCCGGTTCAACATCGAGATCAACGTCCGGCCACGGGAGCTGTCGGGGACGAGCACCGAGGAACTGGAGCGGGATCTGCGGGCCAGCCTGAACGATGCCGAGGAACGCTCGAAGACCCAGGGCGTGCACATCGCGATGATCGGCATCCTGCCGACCTTGCTGTCCGAGCACCTGACCAGCGCGGCATTGAGCGACAACACCCGCTACGCCCTGCTGGATTCGCAGATCTTTGCCGCTCGCGGCGAGGACCTGCACATCGTGATCGACGGCCCGGAGCGGTTGTCTGCCTATTCGGACACCATCGCACCGGAGGCCGCCTGCACCAGCGTCCAGTTTCACCTGCAGGTCAGCCCACAGGACTATGCCAACAGCTGGAACGCGGCGCAGGCTATCGCCGGCGTGCAGCTGGCGATGGGCGCCAACTCCCCGTACCTGTTCGGCAAGGAGCTCTGGCGGGAGACCCGGATCGCGCTGTTCGAGCAGTCCACCGACACCCGGCCGGCCGAGCTGAAGGCCCAGGGCGTCCGGCCCCGCGTCTGGTTCGGCGAGCGCTGGATCAACTCGATCTTCGACCAGTTCGAAGAGAACGTCACCTACTTTCCGGCGATCCTGCCGGTCTGTGACGCGGAGGATCCGGTGGCCGTGCTGGCCCGTGGCGACACCCCGCGGCTGCAGGAATTGCGCATGCACAACGGCACGATCTATCGCTGGAACCGGCCGATCTATGACGTCTACCGCGGCAAACCGCACCTGCGGGTAGAGAACCGGGTGTTGCCGGCCGGCCCGAGCGTGGTCGACATCCTGGCCAACGGCGCGTTCTACTACGGCCTGGTGCGGATGCTCTCGGAAGAGGATCGTCCGATCTGGACGAGGCTCTCCTTCGCGGCTGCCGAGGACAACTTCTACGCCGGCGCCAAGCACGGCATCAATGCCAAGATCTACTGGCCGGGGCTGGGTGAGGTGCCGGCCACCGAGTTGGTACTGCGCCGGTTGTTGCCGCTGGCGCACGAGGGCTTGGATCGCTGGGGCGTCGATCCGGCGGTCCGCGACCGGCTGCTGGGGGTCATCGAGCAGCGTTGCATCACCCATACCAACGGCGCCGAGTGGCAGGTGCAGACGGTCCACCGGATCGAGCGGCAAAACCGTTCGATGGATCGCCGAGACGCGCTGCGGGAGATGCTCGGTCACTACGTACAGAACATGCACGCCAACGAGCCGGTGCACAACTGGCCGCTGTAGAGGTGCTTTCCAAACCCCGCAAGGCTGGGTAAGTTCGCAGAAGGCTCAAACAGTAGCCGGGCAAGATTCGGGCGTAGGAAGGTAACGCGCCGTGCTCCGTCTCGATGTGAACCTCTTCGATTACGCCATCCTGGGCATCTACTTCCTGTTGGTCATCGCGATCGGCGTGATGGCCCGGCGGGCGGTGGCCACCAGTGAGGACTTCCTGCTGTCCGGCCGGTCGCTGCCGGCCTGGGTGACCGGGCTGGCCTTCATCTCGGCCAACCTCGGTGCCATCGAAATCCTCGGGATGGCTGCCAACGGCGCCCAGTACGGAATGTCGACGCTGCATTTCTACTGGATCGGCGCGGTGCCGGCCATGGTTTTCCTGGGCCTGGTGATGATGCCGTTCTACTACGGCTCGCGGGTCCGCACCGTCCCGGAATTCCTGCTGCGCCGGTTCAACCCAGCCACTCACCTGTTCAATGCGGTCAGCTTCGCCGCGGCCGCGGTGCTCACCGCCGGGGTGAATCTCTACGCCCTCGCGCTGGTGATCAATGCCTTGATCGGTTGGCCGATCTGGCTTTCCATCATCATTTCAGCGGTATTCGTGCTGGTCTACATCACCCTCGGTGGGCTCTCCGGTGCGATCTACAACGAGGTGCTGCAATTCTTCGTGATCATCGCCGGCCTGGTGCCACTGGTGGTCATCGGGCTCAAGGATGTCGGCGGCTACCACGGCCTGAAGGAGAAGGTCAGCCACACCGCGCTCGGCACGCATTCGTTCTCGACCTGGGGCGGAACCAACGTAGGACATTGGACGAACCCGCTCGGTGACTGGATCGGTATCGTGATGGGCTTAGGCTTCGTCCTGTCCTTCGGGTACTGGACGACCAACTTCGCCGAGGTGCAGCGCGCTCTGTCGGCGAAGGACCTGTCGGCCGCCCAGCGCACCCCGCTGATCGGCTCGTTCCCGAAGATCTTCATCCCCGGCCTGACCATCATTCCGGGCCTGATTGCCCTGGTGTTGATACCGAAACTCGGCCAGACCAAGGATCTCACCTACAACGACGCGATCCCGCTGTTGATGAACAAGTTCCTACCCAACGGCACCCTGGGCATCGCGCTGGCCGGCCTGCTCGCCGCGTTCATGGCCGGCATGGCAGCCAACGTCAGCTCGTTCAACACAGTTTTTACTTACGATATCTGGCAAACCTACATCGCGAAGGGTCGCCGGGACGGCTACTACCTACGGGTCGGCCGGATCGTCACCGTGGTCGGCATCGTGATCGGGATCGGTACCGCGTTCATCGCCTCGGGCTACAGCAACATCATGAACTACATCCAGTTGCTGTTCTCCTACTTCAATGCCCCGCTGTTCGCCACCTTCATCATCGCGATGTTCTGGAAGCGGACCTCCCCCTGGGCCGGCGTGAGTGGACTGGCTGCTGGCACCCTCGGGGCGGCCGTGATGCACTTCGGCGGCTACCACATCGCCTACTTCTATCCTGGCGGGGTCTATGACCCGACGCACGCCAAGATCAACGCTCAGATGCTCAACTTCTACGGGGCGATAACGGCATTCGTCGCCGACATAGTGGTGACGGTGCAGGTCACCATGGTCACCAAACCCAAGCCGGTGGCCGAACTGGCCGGCCTGGTCTGGGGCGTGCACGATCCGAATGCACCCGATCCAGACTCGGTCCCGAAGCCGGCCTGGTGGGCTTCGCCCAAGCTGCTCGGCGGCACCTCGATCGGTATCGTCGTCGTCCTGTCGATCATCTTCGTCTAGCGGGAGGAAGCTATGACTGATCACGCTGATGAAGGCACGCCGGCCTCGGCAGCCGCGAAGCTGTTCGATATCAGGCTGTTGATCGGTGCGTTGTTCACCCTGTACGGGCTGATGCTCACGGTCGCGGGTCTGTTCACCTCGTCCGCCGATCGGCAGAAGGCCAGCGGTATCAACATCAATCTCTGGCTTGGTATCGGGATGTTGGTGGTCGGCCTGCTGTTCTTGCTCTGGCGCCGACTCCGGCCGCTGCGGATCGAACCCAACCCGACGGATCAGCCATGAGCGCATCGGTGATCGTGGTCGGCGTGGACGGCTCGCCCTCGAGCCGGGACGCGCTGCGCTGGGCCGCCCGGCAGGCTCGGCTGACCGGTGGCTCGCTGCGCGCGGTGTCCAGCTGGCGCTGGCCGAACTACCTGACCCGGATCCCGCCGGGTGCCGATCCGGCCGGCGACACCGCCCAGACGCTGGACGAGGTGGTTGCTGAGGCACTCGGGGAATTCGACGGTCTTGAGATCACCAAGCACGTGGTGGAGGGCCCGCCCGGCCCGGCGCTGCTCACCCAGGCCGAGGGAGCCGAACTGCTGGTGGTCGGCGCCCGCGGCCGGGCCGCGTTTCCCGGCATGCTGTTGGGTTCGGTGGCTGAGTACTGCGTCCGCAACGGCAACTGCCCGGTTGTCGTCGTTCGCGAATAAGTCGTGCGCGGTTGAGCTAGCGTTCGTCGTTGACCACTACCGCGCCACCCGCGCTCAATGCGCTTTCGTTCTCGGCATAATGGTGCGCGCACCACAGTAGAGTGCCGCCGCCACGCATCACCGTGACCACCGCTGCCCGGGCCGCGCAGCGATCGCACCGGTCCGTCGCGAGCAGCCTGAAGCCGGGCCGCTGCTCGGCGAACTGCTTGTCTGCCATCTCATCTTCGGTGAACAATGCCATCTCGATCTCCTAGCCGGGTCGCTAGCAGCAATTCGGAAGCGGACCGAGTACCGGATTGGCTGGTTGACCGCCCGGCCAGACGTGGCAGGCTGAGGGCAGGCTCGTCGACCCCGTACGGCCTGTTCTCGATGGGAGTCTCCGCATGTCGCTCGCCGCCAAGTTACGCCGCGCACCCGGTCGGGTCGCCGCCGGATCCTTCATCCTCAATTCCGGTCTGGGAAAGCTTTCCGGCGATGCGGCCACCGCAAAGGCAATCCACTCGATGGCCGCCGGCAGCTACCCGGTCCTGCGCTCGGTGCCGCCGGTGCTGTTCCTCAAGCTGCTGGCGGTCTCCGAGGTCGCGATCGGATCGATGCTGCTGCTGCCGATCGTCGGACCCCGGATATCGGGCTTGGCACTGGGCGGATTCTCGGTCGGCCTGCTCGGGTTGTACGTGCGCACGCCGGGTATGCACGATGACCGCTACCGACCGACCCAGCAGGGCATCCCGATCGCGAAGGATGTCTGGCTGGCCGCCATCGGCGCGGGTCTGCTCATCGACGGCACGCTCGATCGCACGTGAACGATGACCGGCTGCTGGGCGCGGATCTCTACGGCTACGAGTCGCTGCTCGAGGCCTCGGAGTGGGAGCTGGTGCTGGCCACCCGCTCGTTCATGACCGAGCAGGTCGCGCCGATTGCCGAACAGTGTTGGGCCGATGCCGAATTCCCCCATCAGTTGCTGCCTAAAATGGCCGAGCTGTCGATCATGGGACTGTCCTACGGCCACGACGCGACGCCGCCGGCCAGCCGATTGCTGACCGGCTTCCTGGGCCTGGAGCTCTCCCGGGTGGACACCTCGATCGCCACCTTCTACGGGGTGCACAGCGGTCTGGCGATGGGCAGCATCCACCACTGCGGCTCGCCGGAACAGAAGGATCGCTGGCTGCCCGAGATGCGCTCGCTGGCCCTGATCGGAGCGTTCGGCCTGACCGAACCCGACAGCGGCTCGGACGTGGCCGGCGGCCTGCGCACCACCGCGCGCCGGGTCGGTGACGAGTGGATCCTCAACGGTGCCAAGCGCTGGATCGGCAATGCCACCTTCGCCGACCTGATCGTGATCTGGGCCCGCGACATCACCGACGCCGAGCAGGGCGGTCCGGTCCTCGGTTTCGTGGTGGAGAAGGGCACGCCTGGTTTCACCGCGACCAAGATCGAGAAGAAGCTGGCTCTGCGGACCGTGCAGAACGCCGACATCGAACTGGTCGATTGCAAGGTGCCCGAGGCCAACCGGCTTGCCGAGGCCAATTCGTTCGCCGATACCGGCTCGGTGCTGCGCCAGACCCGTGGTGGGGTCGCCTGGTCGGCGGTCGGCTGCCAGATCGGCGCCTACGAGCTCGCGGTCGCCTACGCCGCCGAGCGTGAGCAGTTCGGCCGGCCGGTCGGCCATTTCCAGCTGGTGCAGGACCTGCTGGCGCGGATGCTCGGCAACATCACCGCCTCGCTGGGGATGACCGTCCGGGTCGCGCAACTGCAGCAGGCCGGCACCTTCCGCGACGAGCAGGCGGCGCTGGCCAAGTCCTACTGCACGTCCCGGCTGCGCGAGACGGTGGCCTGGGCGCGCGAGCTGTTCGGCGGTAACGGCATCCTGCTCGACTACGGTGTCGGGCGGTACTTCGCCGACGCCGAGGCGCTGTACTCCTACGAGGGCACCCGCGAGATCAACTCACTGATCGTCGGCCGGGCGATCACCGGCAAGGGCGCCTTCGTCTGATCCGGGCCCCTTCATCTGATCCGGGCCCCTTCATCTGATCCGGGCCCCTTCATCTGATCCGGGCCCCTTCATCTGATCCGGGCCCCTTCATCTGATCCGGGCCTACGCACAGTCCGGCCGGCCGACGGCTCCGAATTGCCGTACACAGAGACTTTTTCAGGGAGTGAGCATGATCGGCTTGGCTATCGGCATGATCGCAACGGCGACCGCCGGGGTAGCGCTCGGTGTCACTCTGACGCTGGTCCTCGGCGCCCGCAGGCAGGCTCAGGCCGGCCAGTTGATCCAGCAGATACGCACGATCCGCCTCGACGTCCAGGAGCTGGCAACGCTCTACAGCCGGCCCAGCGGTATGCGCGAGGATCAGCCGCGCGCCGTGGTCACCCAGCTGGTCAGCTGACGCCGACCAGGTCCACCACGAACACGATCGGGGCGTTCGGCGGAATGCTGCCGTCCTGGGTACCCGTCGCGCCGTAGCCCAGCGCGGCCGGCAGGATCATCAACCGGCGGCCACCGATCTTCATCGGGGTCACCCCTGGCGCGCCGCCGATGCCCTGGGTGAAGCCGGGAACCACCTGCTGCAGCGAGAAACTGATCGCACCGCCGTGATCCCAGGAAGCGTCGAACTGCTTGCCGTCGGCGTAGCGAACCCCGACGTACTGCACGGTCACCTTCGAGGCCGGCGTGGCGGCCGCTCCGGTGCCGGTGACCAGATCCTTGACCTCGAGCCCGGACGGCACCTGGGCGGATTTCGCGGTGACGGTGGGCTTGCTCGACAGGGTGCTGGCGCCGGTGACGGTGACGTCGTCGAAACTGACGGTGCTGGCCGGACTACTGCCGGCCGCTACCGACGTCGGGGAACTCTTGGCCGAGGAGCTACTGGCGCAGCCAGCCACCAGGCAGCCGGTGACGGCTATCGCGATGCTCAGTCCGGCGATCTTGCTGATCAAGGCACAGCTCCTATCAAGGCACAGCTCTCGGGGTTGGCGGTGGTTCACCGCCTTGGACAGGGTAGCCAAGGGTGCGCCGACCGGCGTCGGCCACCACAGCGTCCAGATCCTGCTCGCCGGCATAGACCGCCCGCTGCCGCTGGGCACCGACTCCCCGCTGGCGCACCCGGGCCAGGCCGTCGGCGACCAGCTCCACGTCACCGCTTCGGGCCAGAGCCGGGCTCAGCAGCCGCTCGAGTTCGGCGGCCAGCAGCCAGGCCGGGACCGGCCGGCCGGTTCGCGGATCGAGCAGGGTATCCGACATCGCCCACCGGGCCGCCCGCCAGCTGGCACCACGCAACAACCCGGTCCGGACCGCTGGCGGCGGCTCGCCTGCCTGCCACTGCTCGGCCGCGGTATCCACCAGGGCTCGGGCCAGCGCGGCCAGCAACACCGCGTCCCGGACGTCTGTACAGACATCGGCCACCCGGATCTCCACCGTCGGGTAGTTCGCCGAGAGCCTGGCGTCGAAGTAGATCATCGCCTGATCCAGCGCGGCACCGGCCTCGATCAACTCGGCCACCACGGCGTCGTAGCCGGCCTCGTCCCCGAACGGATCGGTCGGCCCGGCGGTTGGCCAGCGGCCCCAGAGCACGCTGCGAAAGCTGCCGTAGCCGGTGTCCTGCCCCTGCCAGAACGGCGAGTTCGCCGACAGCGCGGTCAGCACCGGCAGCCAGCCCCGGATTCGGTCCAGCACCGCCACGCCTTCGGCGCGGGAACTGACCGATACGTGCACGTGCTGGCCACAGGTGAGTTGCTCGCGGGCCAGCAAGCCGTACTCCTGGACCATCCGCTCGTAGCGGGCGTCCGGGGTCGGCTCCGGGCTGACCTTCCACGGACTGGTCGCGATTGCCACCACAGTGGCCTGCTGGGCGTGGGCGGCGTCGGCGGCGGTGGCCCGCAGGGCGACCAGCTCGGCCTGCAGCTCGGCGAGGTCGGTGTGCGGCGACGAGCCGGTCTCGACCTGTTCGCGCTTGAACTCGTGCTCGACCGGCTGCTCGTTCACCGCCTCGAACTGCCCGACCACGGCCTCGCCACGCGGCACCGGTCGGCTGCCGCCGGCATCCACCAGCAGCAGCTCCTCCTCGACCCCGACCGTGCGCATGGGACCAGTCTGTCGTGCCCGCCGAGCCGAGCTTCGCGGCGGGGTCAATTCGGCATGACCCGGGCCCGAGCGCGGCGAACCGCCTCGTCCACCACCTGCTGGGCGGTCACCGCCAGCTTGAGGTTCTGCTGCTGGCTGAGCGAGCGCAGTGCCACCAGTGCCTCATCTGGCCCGATCCCCCGCCGGCTCATCAGGATTCCCACCGCACGTTGCACCGCTGCCCCGTCCTGCGCGGCCCACTGCAGGCTGTCGGCCAGCCGTCGGGTCTGAGCCAGCAACTGAGCGTTACGCAGTACCTGGGCAACCGCGCCGGCCAGCAGCTTCGCCACCAGCACCGTCTGGTCCTCGAAGGCGCCCTTGGCGGTGCCGAACAGGCAGAGCGAGCCGAGTGAATCGGCATCGGTGAGCAGCGGCAACGCGAGCACGCTGTGCAGCCCTTCCCGCCCGACCCGCGGCCCGAAGCGCGGCCAGCGTCGCTCGCCACCCAATGATGGCGAGTACACCAGCGTCCGATCCTCGATGGCGCTGAGGCCGGGCCCCTCGCCGAGCTCCTGCTGACTCGCCTCGAGTCGCTCGATGAGCTCCGAGCTGGCCCCGACCTCCGCCGCGCGGCCCGCCTCGATCAGCCGGACGCTCGCGCCCGTCGCGCTGTCGAATGCGGTGGATGCGATCACGGCCACTTCGGCCAGCAGTTGCGGTACCTCTAGCCGCTCGATCGGGATCCGCGACAGCGCCCAGAACGCCGGGCCAGCCAACGCCGGAGCGTGCTCGTCCGGATGCATCCGTGGGGCATCGGCCGGCAACGTCGCTCCAAACGGCGCCGCTCGGCGCGTCATGGCAGTGGCTCGGCAGCCTGTTCTACCGGTATCAATTTCCGGTAATTCGGACTCCCCAGTGGCCTCGGATTGGTTTCAGCGGGCGGCCCCGTCCGGTCAGGACGAGCCGAGTACCGCGCGCACATCGTGGGACGTACCACCCAGGCTGAGGTAGAGCTTGGCCCAGGTCTGATCGATCGCGGTGGCCTTGGCCCCGTCGCAGTAGGGCTTAGCTCCGTTGCTGGTGAAGTACTGCATCATCTGCAGGATGTGGGCGGTGTCTGCGCTCTGGCCGCCGGTATAGAGCGGGCCGGGCTGCTCGGACTGGTGTTTCAGGCAGCTGATGGTCGCCTGGTCCTGGTTGTCGAACAGGCCCGATTGGGCGGCCGGCTTGGCCCGGTGGCCACAGCCTGCCAGCAGGGCAACCGCCACCAGCATTGCCAGGCTGCTTCGCCGAGTGAGTTTTACCTTGTCAGACAATGCCATGCGCTGCTCTCAGGGTGAGGCCGACACCGACTACCAGGACCAGGCCCGCAGTCAGGATCGGCATGAGAAAGATCAGCCGGTTCGCCGCGGCCAGCCGGCGGCCGGCCGTGAGATTGGCGAACCGGTTACGTAACTTGACCAGCAGCAGCCCGGCCGCGGTCAGCGCGCCGGCCATCCCCAGGCCGTAGCTGAGCACCAGAATGATGCCGAATGCGGTACGGCCCAGCGCGATCGCGGCCAGCAGCACCAGCAGGGCGGACGGGCTGGGAACCAGGCCGCCCGCCACGCCCAGGCCAACCAGACCGCCCCGACTAAAACCGGGCCCGTGACTGTGACTACGCGAACCGAAACCGTGGCTGTGGCCGTGCGGCTCGTGCCCCTCGTGGCTGTGGCCGTGCGGCTGGTGATCGTGGCTGTGCTCGTGCGGCTGGTGGCTGTGCGCCTCGTGGCTGTGCGCCTCGTGGCTGTGCGCCTCGTGGCTGTGCGCCTCGTGGCTGTGTGTCTCGTGGCTGTGTGGCTCATGCTCGTGGCTGTGCGCTGGGTGGCTGTGCTCGTGGGCTGAGTGGCTGTGTTCGTGCGGCGCTCCGGCCGGTACCAGTGCGAGTTCGGCCAGCCCGGCGACCACACTCGCCTGCTGCTGCTTGCGGATCCGGACCAGTGCCGAGATCAACAGGCCCAACCCGACCCCAGCAATGATCAGGCCGGACAGGATTCCGAGATCCTGCTCGGCGGCGGTGGTCGAGAAGGCGGCGGTAATGCTGATGATCAGGCCCAGGATCAGCACGCCGGCGGTGTGGGTGATCGTCACGGTCGCGCCGACCAGCACCACGTCACGCAGCCGACCGCGCCGGCCGACCAGGTAGGCGGCCATGATGGTCTTGCCGTGCCCGGGCAGGAAGGCATGCCCGGCACCGAGCACCATGGCCAGCAGGATCGCGAGCAGGCCGATGCCGAAGGTCAGGTGCTTGCTGCCGACCAGATCGTTGAAGGCGGTAGCGATCCGGTTCAGCGCCCGCACCGCCCAGCCCGCCACCGGCAGGTTCTTGGCGGCCGCATAGGTCGAGGTGCCCGCGCCGGCCGCCGTTGCCACCGAGCCTGACCGGACGTTCAGCGGCGAGGACAGCATGTCGTTGGGATAGTGCTGCAACTCATCACTCACGCTGTTGGCCGGAAACGGCGACTGCTGCAGCGTGACGCCGGTGCCGACCGCGGTGATCTCATGCCAGCCGATCCCGGCCGAATCCCAGCTGCTGTTGACCGCCACCGTGGCAGGGCCGGACAGGTTGGCGCTACCGCTCAGCTGGCAGGTCAGCCGGCCCACCGTGAGCTGGATGACGCCGGGCCTTTCCAGGTAGCCGGACTCCTCGACGGTCAGCGCCATCCGCTGGCCGTTGACCGAGATCGAGGTGGAAGCGGCCATCGCGGCGCACTCCCGGCTGGCGTAGCTGGCCCGTTCGGTGTCCTGCAACGTCCCGTCGTGATTGCTGTCGATCAGCGATTTGCGTTGCAGGGTAGGGATCTCGGCGATGTCCTCGACCGCGGAGTCGACGATCCGGTTCGAGTAGAGGTGCAGCCCGTCGTAGTGATTGACGGTCGCATTGCCCAGTGGATGGGCGCCGGCCGTGACCGGGCTGGCCACCCCGGCCAGCGCCAGCAGCCCCAGCACCGCGGCCGCCAGCAACCCGGATCGGCGCCGGCTCACCGGGCCGCCAGCGCGTTGCGCGCGATCGGTGCGGCCAACGGGTTGAAGTGCGGGTTGATGGCTAATGCCTTGCTCAGAGCGGCCTTCGCCGCAGCCCTATTGCCCAGCGTCTTGTTGATCATTCCGGCGTGATAGTAGAACAGCGCGTTGCGGGTGCCGAGTGCCATCGCCTTCTGTTCCCAGACGAGAGCCTCGGCATCGCGGTGGTTGGCGTGTAACGCCCACGCGTAGGCGTCGTCCATCTCGATGAACGGTCGGATCCGGATGCCGATCGTGCCGTAGTGCAGGGCCAATACCGGGTTGCCGTGGTCGGCGTAGAAAAGCGTCGGGTCGGTGTCCAGGGTGACCCCGTTGGCCTGGAAGAGCTTGTTCTCGGTTGCGAACAGGCTGTACTGCGTCTGGGCATCGGCCGTCCGGCCGAGCGACTGTAGGTATTCGCCGTATTCCACTACGTATTCCGGCTGCGGAACCTCGCTGACCACCGCCGAGTAGTCGCGCAGAGCAGCATCGGTCTGGCCGAGCGCGGCCTCTGCCCGGGCCTTGCCCTCCAACAGCGCGAAGTAGCCGGGATCGACCTGTAGACCGGTGCCGATCTGGGACAGCGCGCCCTTCGGATCACCGGCATTGAAGGACAGTTCAGCCAAGTAGTAATAGGCATACGCCTTGTCGGCCGAGGCGGTCGAGGAGGCCAGCGCCTGCTGCATCGCGAGCCGGGCGTTCGGGATGTCGCCGCGCAACTCGAAGACGTACTCGGCTCGGGTGAAGGCGGCCACCCCCGGCTGCAGGTCGTTCATCTTCTGCGCGGCGACGAACGCCTCTGGGTAGCGACCGAGCTGGGTGAGCGAGTCGTTGAGCGCGCCGTACAGGGTTGCGTTGTACGGGTTGAGCTTCACGCCACGCTGCGCCCAGGACAGTGCCCCGGTGAAGTCGTGCTCGGCCGCTTTCAGGGCCGCTTCCCCTGCCATTGCAAGGTAGTTCTCGCTCGTGTTGATCTCGAGCGACTTCTTCAGGACGGCTTCGGCCTTCGGGTAGTAGGACG
Organism: Actinomycetota bacterium; assembly: GCA_030853265.1. Taxonomy (GTDB): domain Bacteria; phylum Actinomycetota; class Actinomycetes; order Mycobacteriales; family Jatrophihabitantaceae; genus Jatrophihabitans_A. The sequence goes on along the minus strand of JALYVK010000050.1, from coordinate 3,495 downwards.
GGTCGACGGTGATCTTGGCCTGCTGGACGTAGTCCAACCCGAGGCTTGCCCAGGCGCCGTAGTTCGTCGGCGTCTCTTTCACGGTGTCCTGCTGCTTGGCGATGTCGGTACCGATCGGGTCGGTGATCGATCCATCGGCCGCCGAATTCGGCTGGCCGCTGGCGACAACCGGCCGGGGTCCGTCGCCGGAGTCATTCGCGTGGACGGCGACTGCGACCGCGGTACCGGCCAACGCCAGCACGCCCGCACCCAGCAGCGCACCCGGCAAGGTCCAGCGAATACCCATCAATTAACTGCCACTCACCAGGTAGGCGTAGGCGACGAAGTTGGACAGGTAGCTGCGCGCGTTGGAGTCGAACTGGCCGGTGCAGGTGATCAGCCGGATCTCCGGACGCTGGGTGCTGGCGTAGACGGACTGGGCCGGGAACGAGGTCTTGAGGTAGTTCTCGGTCTTGTAGATCACGAAGGTGGCGGTGCTGCCGTCGGTACGGGTGACCAGCACCTTGTCGCCGAGGCCGAGCTGCTTGAGCCGGAAGAAGACCGCCGGGCCCCGGTAGTCATCGACGTGGCCGACGATCAGCGCGGGCGGTTCGTTGGCATCGCCGGGGTAGGCGCCCTGGGAGTACCAGCCGGCCTTGGCGTAGTCGCTGGGCACCTGCAGGGTGCCGTCGGCTGCCAGGCCCAGGCTGACCAGGCTGGAGGAAACCCCGATCTTGGGAATCTGCACCACGGTCGGCGCCTCGTGGGTCAGCCCGGTCTCGGTGGCCGGCGGCAGCACGACCGGTGCGGAGCTGCTGGGTTTCTTGCTCGGCGCCTTGCTGGCCGGCTTGGTACCGGCAACCGAAGAGTTCGACGTTGCACTCGGCGCCACAGCCGCCACCGGGTGCGTCTTGCCGGAGCCGGTGTGCGAGATCAGCAGGGTGGCCAACACCCCGAGTACCAGACCACCGGCGGCGAAGGCGGCCGGGATCAGCGGGAAGCCACGAGTCCGACGGTGACTGGCCGGCGGCTCCGGTTCCGGCTGGTCGTCGTGCGGGGTCCAGATCGGAGGTATCTCAGACATCGGAAGTCACTTTCTGCAGTGAAAGACATCCTGGGGTATGGCGACCGGGTGACCGGCCGCCATACCCCAGCTAGCTGATGCTGACGGCGATGCGACTAGCTCAGATCGCTCGATCCAACAGCGTTACGGCGACGACGCCGCAGAACCCCGGCCGAACCGATCAGCAGGGCCGCAACGATGCCGGTGGTGACCGGCACGGTCAGTCCGCTTCCGTTGCTGGCGGTGCCACCCCGTCCGGTGTCCACACCACCGACCGGCATCGTGATGCCACCCGACTGGGTTGCCGCGGCAACCGTGGTGTTGACACCCCGGTTGACGGCGGTGTCGTGCGGCAGCGCGATGTAGGGGAAGGTGCTGCTGAACGGCACCTCGTTGGCGTTGACCCCATCACCGGCAGCGAGTGCGGGAACCAGCTTGCCGCTCTGCGCAGCGCCTTCCAGCGCCTGCAGCTCGATGTCCACCACGTCGTCGGTGAGCCGGCGACCGTTCGGGAAACCCTGCAGGTCATTGGCCAGCACACCCAGCCGGTTCGGCTTGGCGGTCAGCGGCACCGACATGTTCAACCGCAGCTCCTCGGACGCGACGAAGTTGGCCGGGGTCACGTCCTGGTTGAGCAGCTGGGAGTTCAGGTCGGCCTGGATCGGACCACCGGAGTTCTTGCTGATACCGGTCAGGAAGATCTCCTGCAGGTCCTTGCGCGGCGTCGGTGGAGCCTTGATGCCGTAGATCGACTGGATCAGCTTGGGCACCTCGGGATCGAGCACCCGATTGACCACCGGGGCCACCGTGTGGTCGACGTCCGGGGTGATCGAGTTGAAGGCGTCCTTCAGACCCGCCGGCACCACGACCTCGTTGACCAGCGGGTTGCCCAGTCGGGAAACCTGAACGAACGCGCCGGTCGGGGTGGCCTTGCCAGCTGAGAGCTGCAGGGTCTGCTTCTCGGTGCTGCTCCACACGCCGATCACCGGGTTGCGGGTCAGGTTGCCGTTGAGCGCCAGCGCCGACTTCGGAAGCTGCAACGCGATGGTGTTGACGTTGTAGCCGGCGAGGGTGTTCTGGCCGGACTCCTTGAGGTTCGCCCCGTACAGCAGGTCGAAGACCCGCAGGTCGAGGAAGAACGGGTCATCTGCCTGGCCCGCGTAGGACTTGCCGACCCCACCGAGAACCGGCGTGATCGCGGCATCGCGAAGCGCGGCGTAGTTCGGCATCGAGGCCGGACCGACATCCGACGGCGCGGCGGTGCCGTTGGCGATCGTGGTGGTCACCCCGGCCTTGATCGCCTGCAGCGTGTAGGTCTGCTTGAACAGCAGGTTCGGGTCGTTGAGCGAGGTGACCGGACCGTTGTTGTACAGGAAGGTGTTGTTGCCACGGGTGTCGTGGTTGGTGAAGATCCAGCGATAGGTGATGTCGGCCTTGCCGTCACCGTTGCTGTCGATGTTGATGTCGTAGTGCGCGCCTGCCGCGAACGGGTAGAAGTTCGGGCCACCGTTCGGCTCCTCGAACGGGATCCAGTTCGCGATCAGGGTGACCGAGTTGGAATCGTTCGGGCTGGTGAACGCGTAGACATCGGTGTTGTCGATCTGGGGGTCGGCCGCCGTGAGGGGGGCCTCACGGTGGCTGGACGCGTTCGCAACGCCGGGCATCAGACCAACCGCGACTGTTGCCATTGCGGTCAATCCGATCAACGTCGTCGCCATAGTTCGCGATCTACGACGCCTGGTCACTTCTTCCGCCATGCTCGATCCTTCCGCCGCCGGGTGCCGGCAGTGTGTGGCGTACTGACGTACGCGATCCGTAACGGGGGGTGTCCATCGAGCTTGATGAACACTGGTGCCTATTCCGCTATTCGGCGCCATCGGCTGACCGGATTGCGGAAAGTTGGCTGATTTTCCGTGCCGCTGGGAGCGACAGGCACACCGTCTAGGTATCTGGGCGGGAGCAGATGCTCACGGGTTTGCGGCGACAGGCAGCATCCCCGGCCCCAGATCGGCTGGTGGTCAACCGCCGTAGCTCACCGCAATACGAACAATCTGTCAACTCTGTAGCAGTCGACGGTGTCAGTCGAGGGTGCTCAGCCCGGCAGCGCCGGCCGCCTGCCGGAGCACCTGGCGCAGCATTGCCGGGGTCAATCGGCCGGTGAAGGTGTTCTGCTGGCTCACGTGATAGCTGCCGAGCAGGGTCAGCGGCGGCCCGGACCCGGCCGTGGCCAGCGTCACCGACGCGCCGTGGCCGAACGCCGGCAGTGGCCGGGGCAGCCGCCAACCCGCCGCGGCGAGTACCGGCAGCAGCGCCTGCCAGCCGAAGTGGCCCAGCGCCAGCACCGCTCGCAGGCTCGGTGCGAGCAGTTCGAGCTCGGACGCCAGCCAGGGCCGGCAGGTATCGCGCTCGGCCGGCGTCGGCTTGTTCGCCGGCGGCGCGCAGCGGACCGGTGC